>JANOGZ010000080.1:0-1900 GCA_031406255.1 Pyrinomonadaceae bacterium
TGACAAAGAGGCTGACGAACGCATCCTTCCAGTGTGTGCGATGCCATGTTGGTTTTGGTGATGATGCGATGCCCAAATCTCATACCAGTGCGGTTCCGCTGCCAACACCCGCTAAAACAAAGTAACGGGACATGACTGACGTGCATAATTCCAAAGACCAATACGGGATTCAGCCTGAGGTAAGCGGTGAGGAAAGTTGCGGTGTGCGTCCCGCGACCGGGGAAAGAAAACGATTGTTTTCGCTCGGGCTGGTCCTGGCGAGTCTCGCCTGTTTTTTGATTACCGTCGCGGTCGACGGACGCGTCGCGGCGGTCACCGCCGAAGGGCCGCCGTTCATCGCTGGAGCGAGCGCGAACACCGCGCTCGTCCTGCAGGACAGGGACTTCTCACAGTTTTCGCATACCACGCGAGAGCATGCGTCGAAGTCGTGCGCGTCATGCCACCGTCGCGCCGAGAACAATTCGCCGACGCCGGGTTTCCCCGGACACAAGGCCTGCACGGATTGTCACCTGCAGCAATTTGTGACCAATAATGTTCCGATGTGCGTGATCTGCCACACGAACCTGGATTCCCGTAACCCGCCACTCAAGAACTTCCCTGATCTCCGAAGCTTTAATGCGAAGTTTGACCACGCGCAGCACGATACCGGCGCGGCGCGCCCTGAAAATGGATGCGTCGCCTGTCATACACCGGCGCGGCGCGGCGTCGCCCAGAGCATTCCGGCCAACCTACCCGCGCACACTCAGTGTTACCAGTGCCACACGCCGCGCTCGCAATCAAACGGCCGCGACATCGCTTCGTGCGGGGTCTGCCATGACCTGGCGCGCTACTCGCCGACCGGCTCCAATGCGCGCGCCTACCGGGTAGGATTCAGCCACGCGGATCACAGCTCCCGCCAGGGCATGAATTGCGCCGATTGCCATAGTCTGAGAGGCGGCCTGCCGCAGGCTCAGCAGGTCTCTTCGACACGTCCGACGCAGCATTTCGGCTCCGGAAGGGGGCAGAGCTGTATGACCTGCCACAACAACGTGCGCACATTCGGCGGCAACGATTTCGGGGATTGCAAGCGTTGTCATACCGGCCAGACATTTCGTCTCGGGCTCTGAAAAGCGGCATCTCCGGTTAAGAAAAATTTGACAAGGATGCGTCGCCGGACTATGATTCAAAGCCTAGACAGGCTCATGGTTCACCCGACAAAATGGTCGCCGCCACCTTGAGTTTTGTCGCAAATCAAGCTCTCCCTTGAACTTCTAGATCGCTTCGGATCACCCAACTGTAAGGACGATCACCATCATGAAACTAACCATCGTTTTAGCAGCCGTATCTGGCTACCTCATGCTGCTCCTCGTCGGCAACCCCCCAACGCCGGTTTCGGCCACTTCTGCAACTCTGAAGGCCAGAGTTCCAGAAAAAGAGTATCTGTTGAACAAGGGTAGCAAAGACGCGGATAATAAAGAGGTCTTCTTCAACCACGACACGCACAGCACTAAAAACTACAGCATTGACGGCACAAAACTGATCGACTGCGTTGAGTGCCATCATACGGATCAGCCAAAAGCCGCGCTGAAGCCGCCACTTCTTTCAGCCGTACCTGCTGATCGAACGACCACGCTGACAACCGATCTGCTGGCTAAAGACGCCAAAGCCCCGGACATTGACACCTGCCGATCCTGCCACGCGCAAAAGGGTACCAAGCCCACCGCCTGGCCGGAGATACCGACGGTCGTCTACGAAGGCGAATCAGAGAAAGTGGTGATGGACAACGAACAGGGATACCATCGCAACTGCAACGTATGCCACGATCAGGCCCTCGAGAAGAGATCCGATCTGAAGATACCCGGCTCATCAGACTGCGCCGATTGTCATACGACCAAAAAGAGGCCATAAGCCTCTACCTCTC
>JANOGZ010000123.1:0-1231 GCA_031406255.1 Pyrinomonadaceae bacterium
CAACAACCGATGCTGCGCGAGGTTGCTTATAAATTGCCTCTCAGATACATCGAAGACTGACACGCAGGTGCTTGCACTTGTCATTGATTCATCGTTTAGATGGCATGGAGGTGCTTGCACCTGTCCTATTATTTATTAGAATTTCATGTACCGAGTCATTCTTTGGGCGGCGGTGATTTTTGCGTCCCTCCTGCTGGCCGCGCAGCTTCTGCGACGCTTCGTCCGTCAAAGCTCCAGAAAGCGCTACACTTCAGACCGGCGGGAGTGGTGGGCCGGCTAAATCCTTAGTTTAGTGGCCTGCTCTCTTTCTTTCCTCCTCTTAATTTTCTGCAACGCGAGGGTAATCTGGTCGACTCCCGGCATGATTTCTCCCATGTCCTCGTCCGTCACATCACCGGGGGCGATCTCTCGCAGCGCACGCCCGATCATCCGTAGTTCCTCGAAGAAGAGGTGGCTTGAGTCGAGCGGGTCGGCTTCCAGCAGTTCGTCTGCCTTCTCGAGGGCGACCATTTCAGTCGCGGTCGGATCGGGCTCGCGCAGTTCGCCGAGGGCCTCTCGGACGCGCTCCCGAAGCCCAGCCCCGGAAGCCTGCGACCGCAGGTGTGCTTCGAGCAGCTTGCGCCGCAGTGATCGCGTTTCCGCCCCTGTCCGGCCGAGCCGAGCCGCGGTGAGCCGTGCGAGCTGATGTGCCTCAAAGAGGTTCACCTCCCCCCGCTCCAGGGCTTCGCGCACCTCGCTTGGGAAGTCGAGGATCGGCAGGTACTGGCCGACGAAGCTCCTCACGCCCACGGTTGTTTCACGCCCCAGAAGGGAGCGGAGCCGCGAATCGACCTGCATCAGATGCGCGCGCGGGAAGCGTGCGGGCCGACCTCTTTTAGTGTCGGTCGCCTGCCGCGCGTAGATGCCGCGCACCGCCTGCAGCATTCGGATTAAACTCTTGTCCGACTGAGGGATGATGTCGGGGAGGGAACTGCGCAGGGCGGCGAGGACGGCTTCGACAGCCTGGGCGGTGGCGAGTGGGTCGGGGCGGCGAGAGCGTCGTCTGGTGGTGCGCACGGTGTAATCTCCTCCGAGTGGAAGGGGGTCTAGAAGGCAACGAGAGCGTGAAACATGCGAGTGCCTTACTATGTACCATAGAATGGGTGAAAACCCCTGAACAAAGAGTTGGGCTTACACAAATACGCCATATCTGTAAACGATCTCCATCTTGTGTTATAGTCCGAAAATGGAC
>JANOGZ010000157.1:0-1502 GCA_031406255.1 Pyrinomonadaceae bacterium
TGCCACTGTGCCATAACTTCCTGTTTTTCTTTTTCCGCATTTCAGAAGCCGGTCGATCTCGGTACGGCTTTTGAGTGTTAAAGCACGGGGAAGTTTATTTGTTGTGGCCAACTTTGTGAGTCAGGCGTTTTCTTTTCTTGCGCCGGCGGCGAATTGTAATTTCCCGGGGGCAACGCCACGCCCCCCCCCCGGAACCGGGTAAGGTAAATCCCCCGCGCTCCGGACGGAGCGCCGGACATCGCCATGATTGATCCGGCGCCCCGCCGGGGCGCGCTATCGTGATGGACGTGCAACACCGGTGGCGGTGCGCTGTCGCGCTTGCCACCGGCTAGATTCCGTCGCCCCTTCGGGGCGCAGACTTGTGAAAATGAATAGACACTGCTCACGCACGCCACGGATTGACCCTGCAATATAGATTTCATTCCGGCGCTTTGAGCCATTTCCTCTTTGGTTTCGCACCCGGCAGTGGGAGTCATGGCGAGCGAAGCAACAGCTCACGCCCCGCTTCACTAGCCCGGCCTACCTGATCTTTAGGAGGGCTGCTATGTGGCGGGCGGCTGCCGGCGGAGCGTTAGGACTTCCCGGCTCGGCACATGATGGTGAGCTGTTCTTTCCCGGTATCTTTTCTCTCCAGCACAGACCACCCGAGCCGCGAATATAATTCTTCCTTCCCTGACGTAAACAGGTACAGCGTGTCAATCCCCAGCTCCCGGGCCCTCTCGACAGCCTTCCTTACAAGATGTGAGCCGATACCATTTCCTCTATATGCGGGTAGGACGTAGACGGCTGCGAGCCAGGGTGATAAGTCCTTCCTCGATTCCATATCATGACGGACAAGGCTTGCCGTCCCGACGGGGGTGGAACCGGAAAAGGCGATCAACGTGAGAGGTAATTTGTCACGGTTCATCGCCTCACTCAACCTGCCTTCCACCATCGCGATCGAGTTGGCAGGATTGGCGCGCCACCACTCCTCGAAAATCCAGGAGGCAATCACCGGGAGCCATTCAGGATGGTCGGCCAGATATTCGATTCTTACCATATCGGACTTACCAGAAGGTCTAAGACCGGGCTTCAGCAGCGGTCTATACGCTTGAGCTTCATGAAGAATGATTGATGGCGGTCCGCTTCAGCGACGTGTCAGACCGATCCGCACGAAGAGGAAGTAGAGGAGAAGGATCATGAGGCCGCCAACGAGGACGGCGGCGACAGCGATCACACGCTGGTACAATCGGCTGATCTGTTCCTGCCGCTCGACCGCACGCTTTTGCAGATCGAGCGAGCGCTGCGTGACTCGCTGGTATTCAGCCAGGTGCTCACGCTGGATGTCGCGCATCTCCTCCAATAATCGCCTGATCTCTTCGGACAGCTCCATGAGAGACTCCATTATGACTTAACGTTTGTGGCCAGGCGGATCGTGATCGTCACGGGGACGCCGTCCAGATCAATCGCTTCGGTATAATCCGCCGGGGTTAGCACATCGTACACGAGCGAGCGCACGAGCC
>JANOGZ010000185.1:0-3354 GCA_031406255.1 Pyrinomonadaceae bacterium
TTTGTCTGTATGTTCCCGGCGCAGCAGGAGGTGGACGTGGGTTTGTCCGGTATGCCTGTGGACGGTGAGCGCATATCGGAGGTTGGAGTGGGTGGTGCGCTCCTCAATGTTCTTCATCATCAGGCGGACGGCGCGCGCGTAGGGCAAGTCGCGGTCGATCTGTGACTGAAGGTTTCCGGTGCGGTCAGAAATTGACCCCTTCCCTTTTTCGCGTTCGGCGGCGGGGCGGTCAGATTTTGGGCGGCGTCCCGCGGCCGCTCGTTCCAGTTTTTCCAGCTCGCGGCGGTCGTCCGAGTTGAAGGAGATGATGACGTGCAGGAGTGAGTCGGAGCGCGCCCGGGCCTCCTGCGCGCCCCCGGCCAGGTAGCGGTCGGCGGCGGTGTGCTTGAGGCCGTCGCGGTCGTGGGTAAAGACAGGGCGGCTCGCGGGCTCTTCGCGGTTCGGGTTGCGCTCCCTCTCGGACATGTAGCGAGCGTGTGAAGAGACGGCGGCGCCGCCCCTGGCGGCTTTGACCTGGATGAAGGTTCGCATCGTCATGGCGTCTGTTCGGTACTCAACTCACGTGCCACAAGCTGGCTGAGCACGGGTTGTGTACCGGTGACGACGGTGTCCGGTTGTGGTTCAAGAATGATTTTAGACATCTCGTTGGCTTCTTCGGCACAGGCCGCGAAGAGGGCTGCGTCCATCTCATCGTCCGGGGTGTCGGGGGCGAACTCGAACCGCTCGGTCATGGTGAGGAAGATGGCGGCGAGGAAGCGGTTCGTCCGGTGCTGCCGGGCTTCGAGTTGAGCGACGCGCCGGGCGAGCGGTTCGGCCGCTTGCAGCGACCGGACGTTGACGATCTCGTCGAAGGTGCGGAGCAGTTCCCGGACGGCCGGGTGGCGGCCGGCCTTGTTGAGATGACGGACGTGGAGCGCTTCGTCGACCAGGTCGCGGATGACGTTGGCGACCGGGTAGTCGTCGGTGGCGAGTTCAAGAACGTCGCGGTCGGCGTCTTGCGAGAGCCGCGTCCAGCGTCGCTCGCCGGTGGGTGTCGCCCCTTCGTGGAGTCGTTGCGTGCGTGTGGTTGTTCTTTTGGCCATGACGGTCTGCTTTTGATTTCGGGAGGAAGAGGAAGCCCCGGGGATAGCGCGACTGGCCGCTGCTTGAACGGCGCGGGTGATGGCCTATCCATCTTAATAGCGATGCTGATCGCAATGTCAAGAGCAAAAATTTGATGTCGTCTCATTTGAGGGGCTTCGTCCGGTCGCATCTTGCTGTTTTGAGAATAATTTAGGTGTGGCTGTCCGACATCCGAATAGCTGTGACAAAGGTGCTGTGACAAACGGCTTCAAAAACGACCATTTGTGACAAAGATAAATTGCTGAAACAAAAGAGATGGGATGACTAAAAGAATGTTGTCACAATTCCCGTCGGTCGCCATGCGCTCGTAAGCCATGAATGATGGTGAAGTTGCGAGTGCGAAGGCGTGCGAAATTTGATTCTCTATCTTGCTGTGTTGGTGGTGAGTGACGTGTGACAGCTATATGTTAATTGAGTAGAAGTGTTGCGGGGTAAATGCGTGAGGCGATGGAGGTGAGATTGGATGTCGGCGGCAAGTTGAGATCGAGGTTAAGCCGACGATTTGGGGATGGTTTGGTGAGTAGATGCGTCGGGCAGACGAGTCGGCGGAGGGAAAGCCCGTGTAAGGATTCGGCTACGGTGTGGTCAGCGGAGGCGTCGGTATGGGCGCCCGTGTCGGTCGAAGTCAGGAGGGCTGGCGGCTGTGGTTTGCGGGGCATCTTGACGGGACGAATCGGGGCTGGGCGTGTCGGTCGCGGCGGCAGTTCGATGGTCGGATGAGCGATGGTCGAAGGCGGCGGCGCGATTTTGATTTCGACGGACGGTGTGGGGTAGCTGCTGGCGTTTGAGACGAGCAGCATGAGGACGAGTCCGACGACGGCGAGGATGGCGAGCGGGATGGTGAGCATCGAACGGATGTTGCGGCGCCGGGCTTGGCCGGATTTGCCGTCGGGAATTTTGGAGCCGCGGCGCGAAGATCTGGGGCGGCGCGTCCGGGCGGTTCCGGCGTCAACGGAGCTGTTGAAAGAGCGGGCGGAGCGCATTTCCGTTTCCTCGACCAGGTGGTCAATTTGACTGTCGGCGAAGGGGTCGGATTCTTCGGCGTAAGAGGTCGTCTCGGGCTCCGGCTGGTTCTGGAAGTAATCCGGTTCGTCGAAAAAAGATTGATCGTAGGCGGGAGGTGTTGTTGACGTGGTTGTCATGACGGCTGATTCCTCGCTCCCCTACATTCCATCAAGCCTTGGGCGGCTTTCGGGGATCAAGTTTCGGGTCTGGAGTTAGTAAGCGGGGAGGGAATCGCGGGGTCACAAGTTGGGCTGTTTGAAGGAGACCAAAAATTGACCGCGGCGCTCCACGCTGCTTCGGATGGCTTCTCGGCGGGAGTCGTGGCGGGTGATTGAGTCGGGACGCGGAAGATGCCTCAAATCCGCGCGTCAGGAAGTGAGGCTCGCGATAATATCGGAGACTTTCAAGAACAAGTGGTAGGCATCAATGGGTGACGGCTCGAAGCCGAACTTCTCATAGAAGGCTTTAGCAGCATCATCTTTGGCATGCACCAGCATCGCCCGCAGTCCGGCGATCTCCGCCGCCTGCACCGTGCGCAGCAACGCGTCTTTAAGCAACCCGGCTCCGAGTCCTTGCCCATGCTCGGTGGCATCTACGGCCAGCCTGGCGAGCAGAATCACGGGGATCGGGTACTTCGTAAACCCCGCTTTGACGCTCGGCGGAGCTTCCGCCAGGGCTACGGAACCATACGCGAGCGTGTAGTAACCCACGACTCGGTTGCCCCTCGTCGCGACGTAGGTGCGGGCGGCGTTCTTCCGCTGATTCTGGAGCGCATACTGCTTGAGGTACTCGTTCAGCGCCGGCACGCCGCAATCAAACGCGCTCCGGTCATGACTTTTGCTCAGTAGAACCGGCGCGTTCAATGCCTCACCGCCGGGCATCGAAGACCCCCGGTCGAGTGAGCAGCTGACGTAGCGCTGTGATGGACTTCGGCGGCGCATCAAGCGCGGCACAGAAGGCGTTCCACTGCTTCTTCGGCAAGGTGAACAGCGCCTGATCGGCGAGCACCCGCTGTGCGGCGACCAGCGACTGCTCGAGCACAAAGTCACTCATCGTCGTCTCTTTAATGCGCGCGGCCTGCGCAATCACCTTCTTCTGGGCTGCCGAAACACGGATGCTGAAGCGCGTCCCTTTCTGCGTGGATGATTTTCTCGGTGCCGTAGCCATAACCAACTCCTTTCAGCCAAGACGGAGCATATCACAATGGGTGTACATTGTACGCCCAAA
>JANOGZ010000199.1:0-2741 GCA_031406255.1 Pyrinomonadaceae bacterium
CAGTCAGCTATCAGCTATCAGCTGTCAGCTAACATACAGAAGCGCGCACGCGCGCCATGAAGGATCGACGCCACACATGACCGACTGACCACTGACTACTGACCACTGACCACTGACCACGGCTCGTGATGAAAAGATTGATTCGCGACATCCCCAAAGCAGAGCTGCATATCCACATCGAGGGTTCCTTAGAGCCCGAGCTGATGTTTGAGCTCGCGGAGCGTAATGCCATCGCCCTGCCCTTCAATTCTGTCGAAGAAGTTCGCCGGGCCTATGACTTTCGTGACCTCCAATCTTTTCTGGATATTTATTATGAAGGGGCGCGTGTCCTGCTCCGTGAACAGGATTTCTACGACTTGACACGAGCGTATCTCGAACGAGCATCAGCCCAGAACGTGCGTCACGCCGAAATCTTTTTTGATCCACAGACGCACACCGATCGAGGCGTGCCGTTTGAAACGGTCGTGACGGGGATTCATCAGGCCCTCGCGGACGCTGAGCACAGGCTTGGTATCTCGACAAAACTGATCCTCTGTTTTCTCCGCCACCTGAGCGCCGCGGCGGCACTGGAGACGCTTCTCAGCAGCCTGCCCTTTAAAGAATGGATCGTCGGCGTCGGTCTCGACTCGTCTGAAATCGGGCATCCGCCGGAGAAATTTCGTGAGGTCTTTGATAGAGCGCGTGCCGAAGGGTTCCGGACGGTCGCGCATGCCGGCGAAGAAGGCCCGCCCGAATACATCTGGCAGGCGCTCGATCAACTCAAGGTGGCGCGCATCGATCATGGTGTTCGCTGCGTTGAAGACCCGCGGCTGGTGGAGAGGCTGCGCGTGGAACAGGTGCCGTTGACCGTCTGCCCGCTCTCCAATGTTAAGCTGCGCGTCTTCGACAGAATCGAAGACCATAATCTAAAACGGTTGCTCGATCTGGGATTGTGCGTGACCGTCAATTCCGATGACCCCGCCTACTTCGGCGGGTACCTGGCCGAGAATCTCATGGCTGCACAGGAAGCGCTCAACTTGAATTCAAACGATATTTATCAGCTGGCGAGAAACTCCTTCGAGGCGGCGTTTCTCAATGCGGAAGAGAAACAAAAGCTCATCGCCGAGTTGGACGGCTACTTCAGATCACGCCCTGAAGATGCTGTTGAGCTGGAATAGAGACGGTAAACCCGGTCGAGATGTTGCTTCCTTTTAAGCAGCTCACCTAGGACGAAGTATCCCGCAGGTCATGCCGGGCGGCTCGCTTCCCTTTGCAGAATTGTCTAATAAAAGAGATCGCCCGCCGCTTCTATGAGCTGAAACGGCGGGCGATTCCTCTGGCTGGTGAAGCTGCTCTCCCCGCGCGGCGCGGAGTAATCAGTTTCAGTGATTACGGTCACCTAAAACAGCGAATACAAGAGCCTGTTCGGCGACCCCGTACCGATGTTGCTCAGGCGGCCGGTCGTTGAAGCGTTGATCATCGCGTTTCGCACAGTAGAAGGAGATGCGCTGGTGTGCCCCTGTAGATAGAGCGCCGCCGCGCCGGCGACGTGCGGGGAGGCCATCGAGGTGCCGCTGATCGTATTGATCGCCGTCGTGCTCGTGGACCATGCGGACGTGATGCTCGAGCCGGGCGCGAAGATATCCACGCAGGTTCCGAAATTGGAGAATGAAGAACGCGCGTCGGAACTCGTCGTTGAGCCGACGGTGATGGCTCCGGCGACGCGCGCCGGAGAGACATTACAGGCATTCTGATTCTCGTTTCCGGCGGCGACCGCGTAGGTGACGCCCGCCGCGATCGAGTTGTTGACCGCCGTGTCGAGAGCTGAGGAGGCGCCGCCGCCGAGGCTCATATTCGCTAACGCCGGTTTGATGTGGTTGCGCGTCACCCAGTCGACGCCCGCGATCACGCCCGAGTTGGTGCCCGAGCCGCTGCAATTAAGGACGCGCACCGCACGCAAAAGGGCGCTCTTGGCGACGCTGTAGGTGCTGCCGCCGACGGTGCCGGCGACGTGCGTGCCGTGGCCGTTACAGTCCTGACCGTTTCCACCAAACGCGTCGAAGACGGCCGAGGCGCGGCCGCCGAACTGCGTGTGACTGGTGAGGATGCCGGTGTCTATCACGTAAACTCTTACGCCCGAACCCGTAAAGTTATAGGTGTAACTGCCGTTGCGCGGCAGGTCGCGCTGGTCGATGCGGTCGAGCCCCCACGTCGCATTGCTCTGCGTCGCCGAGGCATAGACCGCTCCGTCTTCCTCAACATACGCGACGCGCGGATCCTGGCTGAGGGCGAGGGCCGCCTCTTTTGTCATGCGCGCGGTGAATCCGTTGAGCGCGTGCTTATAGATGTGTTTGACCTTTCCACCATAGATCGAAGTCATCAGGCCGGTGAGTTCCTCGGCCACAGAGTAGTCGCCGGCCGGGCCTGTCGCCCACTCGTTGAAGACGACGATGTACTGGTCCGGAATCGCATTTTTCCCCTGCCGTAAAAATTTGGTCTCGAACCCTTCAACTCCTTTGGCCGAGTGCCCCCGGGCTTGACTCTTTATCGGCGCAGGCGCGAGGGCGACGAGGCATAAAGCGATCGAAGCGACGAACGTGAAGATTGTTCTCATTTGTCCTCCCGAAGAGATAGTTAGATTGAGGGTGGGAAACGATAGAGTGTGTTGCGCGCATCGGGACACTCTCCATTTAGCGAGCAGGTCGTCAGGGGTGGCGACCCCTCTCCTCGCTGACACGCGTGCAGTGGGACTGCGGTGCGCA
>JANOGZ010000236.1:0-1989 GCA_031406255.1 Pyrinomonadaceae bacterium
GGCCACTCTTTGAGCATAGTCCCGAAGTATTTATTGTTAAGGATACGCTACGTGCGGTAGTGCACTCATGAAGTTCTAATCAACCCGCCGACGTACCTCCGCATACATTCGATGGCGACGGCCGAAAGGCCCACCCGGGATGCCTCGCTTCAAGAGAGGCCCCGGAGTCTTCGTTGCCGATCAATTAATAATTATCACGGGTGCCGCTCGGGAAAAGAGAGCGCATTCAAGAGAGTCCAAGGAGTTTCATTATTATGTTTCGGAAATCATTCCCAATTCTGGCATCGCTGGGGTTGCTGCTCGCCGTGTTCACGGCATCAGCACTCGCCCAGGTGACGGGTGGCCGCGTGACCGGCGCGGTATCTGACGCGACCGGCGCGGTCATTCAAAACGCGAGCGTCAGCCTGCGTCACAAAGACACGGGACAGACGATCACCACACAGACTACCGATTCCGGCCTGTATCATTTCCCCAATGTTCCCGTCGGGGACTATTCGATCACCGTCGAGGGCGCCGGCTTTCAGAGTACGACCCAGGAATTAAAAGTAGCGCTCAATCAGGAATCAACGGTTGACGTGCTGCTGCAGGTCAGCGGCGTAGCGGAAGCGATCGAAGTGACGGCGGCGAATGAAGCGCTCGTCCAGACCGATAGCTCACAGCTCGGGCGCAACTACGGCACGCGCCAGGTGCTGGACCTGCCGATCTTCGGCAATCCCAATGCGCTGGCGCTGCTCTCGCCGAACGTCGTCGAACAATCGGCGGGCGTCCAGGGAAGAGGCGGCGCGGTCGGCGGCACGCGGCCGCGCGGAAACAGCTTCAATATCGATGGCGTGGATAACAACGATCCCGGCATCACCGGCCCGTCAGTCAAGATCATTCAGGACGCGGTGCAGGAATTCTCGCTGCTCAACAACAACTTCAACGCCGAATTCGGCACCGGCGCGGGCGGCCAGTTCAATACGATCACCAAATTCGGGACCAACGAGTTTCACGGCTCGGGCTTTCTCTACTTCCAGAACCAGCGTTTTAACGCCGCCTCGACCCTGCAGGAAGATCAACTCCGCAGCGGCCTGATCTCCGAGAAACAGCGTTTCAATGACGCGCGCTACGGCGCGACGCTCGGCGGCCCCGTCATCAAAGACAAGCTGTTTTTCTTCGGCTCCTACCAGCGCGAGCGCATTAATCAACAGACGGCCCCGACGAGGTATCTGGCCCCGACCGCGGAGGGCCTGCAAGCAATCGCGACGCTCCCCGGCGCGAGCCCGTTCGTCGTTGACATGCTGCGCAATAATCTCGCGCTCGCGCCGAGGGCGACGAGCTTCCAGACCGTGCTCGGCACGGCAGGCATCCCGTTCGGCGATGTGGTGCTCGATATTCCCTCCAGCTCGACCGAGCACCTGTTCCAGCTCAACTTCGATCATCTGCCGAACACGCGTGATCAATTCCGCTACCGCTTCAGCTTCGACCGCCTGCGCGCGGATCAGGCCGGCGGCGGCAATCTCAAATTTAATAATCTCCTCGCGTATGATACGCGCCTCTTCTCGGCGACGTGGGTGCGCGCCGTCAGTTCCAGCCTCGTCAATGATCTGCGCCTCTCATACCGGCGCGTCACCGAAGACTATCCCTTGAAGGACGCGGCGGCCGGCGCTTTCCCGAACATCTCGCTGACCTCGCTCAACCTCAATCTCGGGCCGAACCAGGTGCTGCCGCAGGGCTCGCCGGTGAACAATAACTATCAGGTCTATGACGCGCTGACCTACCTGCGCGGCAAACATAACTTCAAGTTCGGCGGCGAGTTTCGGCGCCTGATCTACACGACGCGCTTCGTGAATTTCGCGCGCGGTTTTTACGACTACGCCGATTTCGACCAGCTGCTCAGAGACGACGTGCCGGACACGGGTCTGCGCGGCGTCGGTAACGGCTCCCTCTCGGGCAATCTCTATAAGTTTTACGGCTTCGCCCAGGACGACTGGAAAGTGGCGTCGAACC
>JANOGZ010000249.1:0-2254 GCA_031406255.1 Pyrinomonadaceae bacterium
GCAGAAACCACGTGTAACGGCAGACCGGTAGTCCGGCATCGCGAAAAAGCGCCTTCATGACTACCTTATCCATACCGCAGCTCGAGGCCAGCACGCCGCAGCCGACGTATGGCAGGCCCGCCATCTCCAGTAGACCTTGAATTGTTCCGTCTTCGCCGTAGGTGCCGTGAATCACCGGGAAGACGACGTCCAGCGCCTCGACGGCGGTGGCGGGCTCGCCGTCGCGATCGAGCGCGACCAGTCCGCGATGCGAGGGATCGCCGATGATCGCGACCGCATCTTGCCCTTCGGCGACGATTTTTTCCGGCGACAGAAGCGCGGCCTCCTCCGGCATCAAACGCGCCGCTTCCGCGGGCGAAAGCCAGTGACCCTCTTTCGTAATGGCGATGGGGACAACCGTGTACTGGTGATGATCGATCGCCTCGATGACGGCGCGCGCTGAACGCAAAGAGATCTCGTGCTCACCCGAGCGCCCGCCAAAAATCACCCCGACCCGAACTTTTTTCGCCAAACCCGTCGCTCCGCGCTGCTGAAGTTTATAAAATGGTTTTGCCCATCGCCGACAGGATCAGTTCCACGCCCAGCTCCGCCGTGCGATTGTTGATGTCAAGCGCGGTGTTGATTTCGACCACTTCGAGCGAAATCATCCCACCCGCTTCGGCGATCTTCTCCATCGCCAGATGCGTCTCGCGGTAGGTCAGACCACCGCGCACGACCGTTCCAGAGCCCGGAGCATCACCCGGATCAATCGCATCGACGTCGAGCGTCACATGATATCCGGCCGGCGCGCGCGCGGCGATCGTAATCGCTTCGTCGATACACGCGCCCATGCCGCGCTCGTCGATCTCCCGCATCGTAAAGAAACGCATCCCGAGTCGGCGGATCAATTCGCGCTCGCCCGGATCAATGTCACGCGCTCCGATATGCGCGCAGTAGCGCGGATCGAGCTTCGGCGCGAAACCCTCGAGACGCGTCAATTCGGGCGCGCCGTAGCCGAGCAGCACGGCCAGCGGCATCCCGTGAATGTTCCCCGAAGGCGACGTTTCCGGCGTGTTCATATCGGCGTGCGCGTCGAACCAGATCAGCCCGACCGGCTCATTACGCTCGTGATGAAAAGATGCCACGCCCGTGATCGTGCCGATCGCGATCGAGTGATCGCCGCCGAGCACGATCGGCAACTCGCCGGCCGCTAAAATGTTTCGCACCTCGGCGGATAATTCGTTACAGGCCGCGCTGATCTCGCTTAAGTACTTTGCTTTATCGTGCGGTGCGGCGGGCTCTGACGGACGTACCAGGCGCAGGTCACCCAGATCGCGCACTTCATAACCGAGTTGCGCGAGGCGCTGATTGAGCCGCGCGACGCGCATCGCCGCCGGCCCCAGGTCGACGCCCGCGATACTCGCTCCGAATCCGAGCGGCGCGCCGATGATGCTGACGCGCTTGCCCGCGCCGGGCAGACGCCCGCTCACGGAAGTATGCCTGTGCTCAGAGAGCGTTTCACTCATCTTCTGACCTCGCTTGCGACGGCCTTCATCCGCCGATGTTCCATCCGCCGCCACCGCCGCCGCTCTGTGAAGGGAAGAAGGGACGCATCAAGCCGGCGAAGGCCGCCAGATTTCGCGTCTGAATCAAGATTTCTCCCGGCCCGGTGAATTCTGCGACGATGCCCTCACCGCTCAGCATGCTGCGAAAGAAACCCGCAGCGGCTTTCCGCAGAGTGTACTGCGTCGTCCCCTCCCAGGCCACCAGATGCCCCGTGTCGACCACGTAGCGTTCGCCCACGCCCAGTTGCTTGCGGTGAATCGCGCCGAAGGATGAGACCATCAGCAGCCCCGCCCCGTTGACCTGCAGGACGAACAGTCCTTCCCCGCCGAAAAAAGACTTTGCCCCGCCCCAGCGCGTGTCAATTGTTAAACTCGCGTCGCCCGCCAGATATGAGCTTGATTGCACGAAGAATGTCTGGTTACTCATCTCGATCGCGGCGATATCGCCGGGGCCGCCGGGCGCGAGCGTCACCTCGCCGGGGCCGCCGCGCGCCGTGAAGGTCGAGACAAAAGCCGACTCGCCGCCGGCCGCTCGCTTGAGGGCGCCGAATATTCCGCCCTTCATCTGCGACTGCAATTCGATGTTGGCCGACATCGAAACCATCGCGCCCGATTCGGCCTGGATGGACTGTTCAGGCTGCAAATTGACCACCGCCAACGCAAAGGATGGCTGGTGCAGGACTTCGTATGTGTAGCCGCGCCCGGCCCCG
>JANOGZ010000256.1:0-1659 GCA_031406255.1 Pyrinomonadaceae bacterium
ATCGTCGAAAGAACCTAGCAGGCCCAGACCAATCACCGGCTTGTTACTAACTCGGAGGATCTTCTGGGGCGTATCCATGTCGATCTCGAAATATCCGACTTGGGCTCTCCCCTTCTTGTCTCTGCCGCTGAAGTAGATCCGATATTGTTTGTCGATCTTGTCCGCTAACGGAATCGCAGCATGCGACTGCGTCCAGTTGAGATTTCTCGGCGGCTCAAACATGAGGCCTTTCTTCACCCATTTTTGTTCTCCTTTCATCAAGGGCGCCTCAGAGTTCAATCTCATCACTTCTCTTTTCAAAAAGCTATCGTCAGCACCGCCAATAATTTCTTTAACCGATCAGGGTCTGTCACATGCGTCTTCTCCAAACAAAAACCCCGACTCTTCAAGCACCCGAACAGCGTCTCGATTTCCCATCTGTGAGCATAATCTTCGATCGCCGTTGCGTGATACTGCGGCGCCAACACGATCACATACTCGCCCTTCGCCAGTCGCATCCCGCTCACATACAAGTCGAGTCCCCAAATGCGGCGTGCCCGGTCACAGACCACCGGCTGGTCAACCCGGCCGCCACGAAACAACTTCCAGGCCGCCACCACCTCGCCCCGTGCATTCGGGATGCGCGTGTTGTGGCGCACGCGGATGCGAAAATCAATTCCGTAACTCTTCAGATAAGCAAACCACCTTTTCCCAATAAACTCACGATCAGCGCACAGATACTGGATCGCCGACGAGCCAAACAAGCTGATGAACTCCGAGATGAGCGCGATTCTCTCGGCGGTGTTGGAGTTGCCACGCTTTTCCAAGACACTCCACAGCAGCGGGAAAGCCACTCCTTTATAAACAATGCCGAGCATCAGGATGTTGAGATTGGTCTGTCCCAACTTCCAGTTCGTGCGATCCAAAGTCAACACCCACGGGGCTTCGTTGGGCAGCAACCGGACGACCAGCCAGGCGACACTGCCGTAGCTCATTTCAAAGAAGCGGAAGAAGCGCTGGATCCGCTTATAGTGCGAATCGGTCTCTGCCGGTCCCGCGAAGACGCTGGCAATTTCGGTCAAACAGACGGTCTTGACCTGGATGATGGCCACCAAAAACTTCGCCAGAAAGTTGATGCGAGCTTTGTTCCACGTTACATTCTCTGCAAGCGTTCGCTCAAGCGAGCGGATGTCGGCCATTGTGATAGCTTCCTTTCAAGACTAATTGGGAAATGGTCTTTCAAGGATAGCCTTACGATGGCCTTTTATGCATCTTTATGCAGTTTCAAACAGCAATTTTTGTCCTGTACACAGACTGTAAGGTTAAAAAGCGACAAGCACATTGGAGGCAATGCTTCATAATCCGCATTCACGGCAGAAAAGCTGTGGAGTTAATGCTCAAGATGCGTCCGTGCATGAGCAAACGGCGGCAAGAGCAGATCGACATAGCCGTTGCTTCTTACGAAGCGCGTCCCAATCGCGGAGCAAGTAAATTGACGGAGAATCAGGTTCGCCAGGTGAAGCATTTGATTCGGGAGAAACAATCTGTCCGCTTCATTGCGGCAAAGTGCAAGGTGTCAGTTTGGAGTATTATGCGGATCAAAAATCACGATGCATTTCCAGATATAGTTTAAGCCCTCTCATCCGCACCAAATATCGAAGGGCGAGTCCTAATTAGGGC
>JANOGZ010000291.1:0-1749 GCA_031406255.1 Pyrinomonadaceae bacterium
CGCGCACCACAGCAGCGCCAGCTCTGCAAACGCGAGTCCGGGCCGTTTGAGTCCGAAGAACAGAAAAGACCAGAGCCCGTTGAGCAAGAGCTGTGTGGCGAAGAGCGCGAGCGGAAACGCCGCGCCGGCGAGCCCGCCGCGCTCGCGCCAGACCAGCCAGGCCGCGATCGCCATCATCAGATAAAGCGTCGTCCAGACCGGCCCGAAGATCCGGTTCGGCGGATTCCATGACGGTTTTTGCAGCGCGGCATACCACCCGTCAATGTTCGGGTTGGTGACGAGCGACCCGAGCCCGGCGACGGCGAAGCAGACGAGGAGTGAGACTGCGAGCCCGAGCCACTGCGGTGTCGCGCTTTGTGCTTGCATTGCGTCAACCATACTCATCACCAACGCGCGTAAAGATCACCCGCTGACGCGCGGTTTGTTCCTCTTCTCTGTTTAACTCTCTGCCCGGATGAACTCCAGCAGTTGATTGAAATTTTCGGCGTAGAGATCGGCGGGAAATCTCTGCCGGGTCGTTTCATCTTGAAATCCCGCGCCGCCGAGCACGACGCGTGCGCCGCAACCACGGGCGGCGGCATGAAACTGCTGATACTCACGCGCACTCCGATCAAACTCGCCGTGTGTAGTTGACGAGACGCAGATGAGCTGTGGGTGATGTTTTTCGACCGCGTCGGTCAGCGCAAAGAAAGGCGTATGCGCTCCGAGGTTTTTTACGTTCCACCCTTCGCTCTCAAGTAGGACTTGCGCGCAGAGCACAGACACTTCATGAAACTCTGATTCTGTTGCGCAGCAGACAGCCGTTGGCGCGCGCGGATTCCTTCGATTGACGGCCGCGCGCAATCCTTCAATCGCCCTCCTCGCCGTCTGCGTGGCGAGGTGTTCATCGGCCACGGACATCTCGCCGCCGTGCCAGAGTTTGCCCACGCGATGCATCGCGCCGGTGATCGTTTCGTCCAAAATATTCACGACCGGAACGCCGTTCAGGTATGCTTCGAGCAGGACGGCTGTGGCCGCGCCTTCCTGACCGCCAGTCGTCGTTTCCAAGAATTCTTCGGTTGCGGCGGCGTCATGATTCAGCCCGACACGCTCATGCGGCCCGCCCGATGTGGCCGCGACGCTTGTCTTAGCGGTTACGCCGAGGCCGCGCTCGGTTTGGAACTTCACCACCTCGCCGAGCGCGAAGCGCCGGTGACCCCCGAGCGTGCGGCTGAATTGGAGGTGTCCGGCATCGGCCCAGCGCTTGATCGTTGCCTCGCTGACCTGCCACATACGCGCTAGTTGCCGCGTAGTCAAGAAATTTACGGGTTTTTCGTTCATGAGCGTTTCGGTCGTTTATAAGATACGCCGCATTTCCCTCCTGTCAAGGGGTTTTGTGGAAAAATCCTTACAACAAAGAAAAGTCCTTGTTCTGACACCTCTCCGTGATGAACGTTTTGGGCGATTCGGATATACTCTGGTCCGTCGAGAACCTTGAATTCGCGCGAAGCATTGCGGAGCGCCCCCACGCGAGGAGTGATATGGACTTGTCTGACGCGGTAGTGATGATAATCGGCGCGGGGCGCGGGATCGGTCGCGCTTCGGCAGAGATGTTTGCGGAGACAGGAGCCAAACTGGTTATTGCCTCACGCGACGAGGCAGAGCTGGCCGAACTCGCGTTCAAGCTGGAACGTCGCAAGGCCGCGAGCGTCCTGGCCGTCCCGACAGATGTGACCGACCAAAAAGGAGTCGCCCGACTTGTGAGCGAAG
>JANOGZ010000306.1:0-1386 GCA_031406255.1 Pyrinomonadaceae bacterium
CAGCATGACGCGGTAATTGCGGCGCAACAGCAGTTCCAGCGCTTCCTGGCTTTTACCGAGCGGGTAGGCCAGCACGACCGGCACGCGCCCGTCCGAGAGAGAGCGGTCCACGGCCGCATACAGACGCGCCTGCGTCGCCACATCGGGCGGGAAGCGATAGAGCGGATCGGCTTTGTTGCATAAATCGAAATGAGCGCAATCTCTTCCACGATTGAGAGTACTCAACGCTCACGCGGCGTAACTCTCAGGCATCCCCAGATGCGTCATCTGGTTCAAGACCGCGCACCGCACCAGCAGTTGCGTCGCTTGTCCCTCGAAGCTGCGCGCACTGACCCGCTCGCCGAAGATTGTCTTCAAGCGAAACATTTGCGTCTCAGCCAAACTGCGCCGATGATACCCGCTCTCGCGCTTCCACGCGGCGCGTCCCTTCTGGCGACACGCACGCACATTCTCGTCACGCGCCAGGCGCTCTTCACGACTGTTGCCGTGCTGCCAAATCTTGGCATTCTTCCGCGGCGGAATCGCGGCCCGCGCACCGCGCTCACCAATCGCGTCATAACAGTTTCTCTTGTCATAGCCGCCATCGCCACTCACTTGCTTGAGGTCGTCGGCAACTTGCGCCAACAAGTCTGGCAACACCTGCCCGTCCGTGAAGTTGTTGGTCGACACGACTGCCGCGACGATCTCGCCCGTCGCTTCATCCGCTCCGAGGTGCAGTTTGCACCACGTCCGCCGCTTCGTGTAGCCATGTTGGCGCACTTTCCATTCACCTTCGCCGTAAACTTTAACCCCCGTCGAGTCAACCACCACATGCAGCGGTTCGTCTGTGCGGCGGCGCGGCAAGCTGACCTCCAACACTTTTCTGCGCCGACACAAGGTCGTGTGATCGGGTACCGGCAACTCGACGCCCAGCATCTTGACGACCGAGGCGAGCAGCCCTTCGGTGGCTCTCAAGGGCAGATGATAAATCTCCTGCAAACTCGCCATACACAAGATGACCGCATCGGTGTAGGTGGAAGGCTTCCCCCGTTGACCCGTGCGCGCCGTGTTGTTCCAAGCGGCGAGGACATCTTCGCTGACCCACAAGGTGAGACTTCCACGTTGGACAAGGGCTGCGTTATATTGTTTCCAGTTGCGGAGACGGTACGTGCGTTTGGTTTTCTTCTGTTTCACACCAAAAGAATACCAGCACTGCTGTCTCCGTAGCTATTTATGCAACAACGCCACTCGCGGCGCAAAATTGCTGATGGCCAGGAGTTCGGGCCGCGTTTTTGCGCTTTTTGCGATGCTCCAAGGGCCGCGTGGGTTCGCCTTTACTGCCCGGCGTGGGGCCCGCGGCGAGCAAGCCGCGCACTTAATAAAAGGCATAAGCGACCGGAAAATTCA
>JANOGZ010000352.1:0-2648 GCA_031406255.1 Pyrinomonadaceae bacterium
CGAATTTGTCGTGGAGTATAACCGGCGTAACCCGGCGACCGCGTCGACGACGGCACCCGCACGATAAATGGTTGCGTCGAGAGTCGGGGGCGGTGGGCGAAGTCTTCTTCGGTCCTCGCCGCCCCCTGTCCAGTTCAGCGAATCCTATGGAAACGGTCCTCGACGCACGCGCCATCCAACAAATCCTGCCGCATCGCTACCCCTTTCTGCTGGTTGACCGCATCATCGAACTGACACCGGGCACGAGGATCGTCGGGGTCAAGCAGGTCACGATCGGCGAGCATTTCTTTCAGGGCCACTTTCCCGGCGCGCCCGTCATGCCCGGCGTGTTGATCGTCGAAGCGTTGGCGCAGGTCGGAGCGATCTACTGCATGCGCAGCCTGGTCGAGAATCCGGAACAAAAATTGGTCCTCCTGACCAAAATCCAGGAGGCGACGTTTCGCCTCCCCGTGGTGCCGGGCGACACGCTGACGCTCGAAGTCACGCCGATCCGGATGGGCCAGCGCATCCAGCGCATGCGCGGCGAAGCCCGCGTTAATGAACGCGTCGCCGCGGAAGCGGAGATCATGAGCATCGTGACCGACCGAAGCGCGATGGTGGCGGTCGTATGAGCCGCAGCGTCCCGACACGCCGCCGCGGCGGCGATGCGCGCGCGCCCGCGGGCGCCGGGGAAAGAGGCGCCAGCAGCGGCGCCTCGGCTGCCGCTGCGTCAACCGAAGCGGCGATAGCACCGACCATTCATCCTTCCGCGGTCGTCAGTCCGCACGCGCAGATCGGCGCGGGTTGCTATATCGGACCGTATTCGATCATCGGCGATGAGGTCAGACTTGGTTCCGGCGTGCGTGTCGAATCCCACTGCGTGATTGACGGGCGCACCTCGATCGGCGATGAGACGCATGTTTTCCCGTTCGTCTCGATCGGCCTCGCCTCGCAGGATCTGAAATATCGCGGCGAACCCGCCGAGACACATATCGGACGACGCAACCGCGTGCGCGAATTCGTCACGATTCATCGCGGCACGGCGGGCGGCGGGATGCTCACACAGACGGGCGACGAGTGCCTGATTATGGCGCAGGCCCACATCGCGCACGATTGTATTCTCGGCGATCATGTGATTATGGCCAATGCGGCGACGCTGGCGGGCCATGTGACGGTCGAGAACGGCGCCAACATCGGCGCTTATTCGGGCGTGCATCAATTCTGTCGCGTCGGGCGCGAGGCTTATATCGGTGGCTATTCGGTCGTCGTCAAAGATGCGTTGCCGTTCGCGCTTACCGTCGGCAATCATGCGAAATGCTACGGGCTGAATGTCACGGGCATGAAGCGGCGCGGCTATCCTCGCAAGACGATTCAAACCCTGCACCACGCCTTCCGCCTGCTTCTTTCCTCGCGCCTCAACACGGGGCAGGCGCTGCAGGCGATCCGCAAAGAGATCCAGAGCTCACCGGAAGTGGACGAACTTCTGAACTTCATCGAAACCGCCACGCGCGGAGTCGTCAAATAAAATTGCAGTGGTCAGTGGTCAGTGGTCAGTGGTCAGAAAAAGCACTGGTTGCCTACTGACCACTGACCACTGGCTACTGGCCACTGCTTTCAATATATGCGTTACGGACTGATTGCGGGTAACGGGCGATTTCCTTTTCTGGTGATCGAGGGCGCGCGGCGCGCCGGCGTCGCGCTGTCGGTGGCGGCGATTCGTGAGGAGACCGATCCGGAGATCGAGCGCGCGGCGGAGCGCGTCGTCTGGGTCGGTATCGGCCAACTGGGTAAGATGATCCGCTTCTTCAAACGCGAAGGCGTCGAGCGAGCGATCATGGCCGGGCAGGTCAAACACGTGCAAATCTTCAGCGGCGCGCTTCCGGACGTGCGGATGCTGAAGCTGCTGTTGAAACTCCCGCGTCGCAACACGGACGCGCTCATCGGCGCGGTGGCCGACGAGCTGGCCGGCGAAGGTATTCAGCTTGTCGATTCGACCCTTTTTCTTCAGGATCATCTGGCCGCGACGGGCCCGCTGACGCGCCGCGCGCCCGACGAGCGCGAGCGCGGTGACATCGAATACGGACTCGAAGTGGCACGCGAGATCGCGCGGCTTGACCTCGGACAGACGATCGTGGTGCGCGCGCGCGCCTGCGTCGCCATTGAAGCGATGGAAGGCACGGACGCGACCATCAGCCGCGCCGGTCAGCTCGTGCGCGGGCGTTTGACGGTCATCAAAATCGCCAAGCCGGAGCAGGACATGCGATTTGATGTGCCGGTGGTGGGCGCGCCGACGATCGAGCGGATGGTTGAGGCCGGTGCGACCTGCCTGTGCCTGACGGCCGGAAAAACCCTCCTCTTCGATCGCGGGCGGATGCTGAAACTCGCGGATCAGCACCGTATCGCGGTGGTCGGCGTGGCTCCCATGTGAGTCTCAGGCGGGGGCGGGGAAGAGAAAATATTCTGAAGTCACCAATGGCCGCGTTTGGCGTTTACTTACCGAAACGCGGCCATTTGAGTTTGGCATCCCTCGACCACGGCCAGCCACCGAACTGGGTGGCCCGATAGTCGGCGAATGCCTGCTCGATGCCGGCCCGATCGTTCATCACGAACGGCCCGTACTGGGCGACCGGTTCGGCGATCGGTCGACCCTGCAGCACGAGCACCTCGGC
>JANOGZ010000364.1:0-1738 GCA_031406255.1 Pyrinomonadaceae bacterium
AATATCGCATCCCGTATCGACAAATCAATACGATCCTGCGGCTGGAGCACCGGTATGACGATTCGCGGGGGCCAGATGGGGGCTTCTTCAGAGGTGCTGAAGTGCGACCGGGTGTAGTCGGCTTGACGCCGACTCAACACCTACTGATTTTCGCGACGGTATTTACGTTCGACAGTTAATAGGCAGTTCAGGGCACCTGATCATCGCGGCACGGTGGGTGGAACATTAATTCCGTTGACTCAAATGAAAAATGACGAGGCGATGCGCGGTACGCAAGTTAAAAACCACTTCGAGCTTTATTACGTTCGGCAATTGTCAAGTCTCTCGGAAGCGCAACCTCGGAAGTGTGCCTTAAAAAGAAATGTAGTGATCGCAGCATGAGGAGGAGCTAGGTCATGGCTACAGAACTCAAACGTTTACTCATCGGTAGGGCTCTCAGAACCGAGCAGGCCGCTCACGAGCGCCTCTCGAAGAAGACGGCGCTGGCCGTTTTCTCTTCCGACGCGCTCTCTTCGACCGCCTACGCGACGGAGGAAATCCTGCTCGTGCTGGCGGTGGCGGCAGTCGCCACTCAGGGTCAATCGTTCCAGTACGTCGTGCCGATCTCGATCGGCATCGCGACGCTGCTCGCGATTGTGGCGATCAGCTACCGGCAGACGATCCATGCTTACCCGTCGGGCGGTGGCGCCTACATCGTCGCTAAAGAGAACCTCGGCACCACTCCGGGGTTGGTGGCGGGCGCGTCCCTGCTCGTCGACTACGTGCTGACGGTGTCGGTTTCGATTGCGGCGGGCGTGGCCGCGATCACGTCGGCCGCACAGGGAACGCGCCTCGCGTGGCTCGACGATCACAAGGTGGCGCTGTGTCTGGTCTTCATCGTCTTCATCGCGCTGGCCAACCTGCGCGGCGTGCGCGAGTCGGGCGCACTGTTTGCGGCGCCGACTTACGTCTTCATCATCAGCTTTCTGTTCATGATCGGCTTCGGTTTCTTTCACTACTTCACCTACGGCGGCGTGGCCCCGCACCCGGGCGAAGAGTTGAAGACCGCCGAAGGCTACAGCCTGCAACCGCTGACGCTGTTCCTGCTGCTCGGCGCATTCTCGAACGGCTGCGCCGCGCTGACGGGGATCGAGGCAATCTCGAACGGCGTGCCCGCTTTCAAGCAGCCCGAGGCGAAGAACGCCTCGGCCACGCTGGTCGTGATGGCGGTTCTCCTGACGGTGATGTTCCTCGGCACGAGCGTGATGGCCTACTTTTACGGCGTGCATCCGAAGGAGAATGAGACCGTCATCTCGCAGTTCGCACGCATCATGTTCACGGGGCCGGTGGGGTGGTTCTATTTTGTGGTGCAAGGTGCGACAGCCGCGATCCTGGTGCTGGCCGCCAACACTTCGTTCGCGGACTTTCCGCGCCTCTCTTCACTGCTCGCGCGCGACCGCTTCCTGCCACGCCAGTTCGCCAACCGGGGAGATAAACTGGTCTTCTCCAACGGCATCATCATCCTGGCAATTTTCTCCGGCATCCTCGTCGTGGCATTCGGCGGCGACACGAGCCGCCTGATCCCGCTCTACGCTGTCGGCGTGTTTTTATCTTTCACGCTCTCGCAATCAGGGATGGTCAGGCACTGGCTTAAAGAGCGCGCCGCGGCGCGCGTGAAGGACGCGGAGCCGGTTGATGAGCCTAAAGGCAAGCCCCTGTTCAACGGAAGCAATGACAACGCCGCTCAGCAGCCGATACC
>JANOGZ010000453.1:0-4200 GCA_031406255.1 Pyrinomonadaceae bacterium
TTGTGCAAGACCAGCTCGACGTAATGACGTGACTTCCCGACGTGAGCCCTGCGCAATATCTGGGTCTTGGTGATCATACCAAGACGTGTCTATTCCGGGTCACCCGCAGGAAGTGCGCGCGCGGCCCTCATCCGTTTGACGATCTCTTTGGAGATGCCCTCGGCGGCCACCAAACCATTGATCGCAACAACCTTTCCATTGACAACGACGATGCTTGTCTCAGGGTCTTCAATACTAAAAATGTAGTTCAATGCTCTCCTATGTATATAAAGCACTAAATCAGCCTTTTCTTTCTTTTTAACAATGGCGAGCTTCCATTGTTGGTAGTCAGGTTGTTTTCCAAGCTTGTACTCGAGATATGTCGCATCAATATATTTATTCGGCTCGATGTAGATCGTTCGCGCTGAGCGCATGATTCGAGCCGGGTCCATCTCAGTTGCGCTCCTGGTCGTGCGCGAACGAGTTGATTCGATTGAATCTGAATAATCATTTGCCTCGCGACGCGTTTGGGCCTGAACGCTCAGGTGTCCTAGCGCCAACACGCATATTGAGATGACAGCGAGCCGAAGACAGCTTAATATCCTGGGCATGATGAATTCCTCCTGAGGAAATCAGTTGATTCTTCACTGATGGTCAATAGCAACATGTATGCCGTGATGTAAAAGGGCAAAAAGTGAAGATATAACGTTGTGTCAGGTGATCGAGCCCCAGATTGCGGCGTCGGCTGAAAGAGAATTACGGCAGCGGAGCAGCAACACGACGGCGGACGACATCTACCAAGAGGATGCCGCCGCCGCGCCATCACATAGCCTCTCATCAATTAAGACCGCAGCGCGCGGCTCAATTTCGGCGTTATATTGCTTCTATCTCTATAAACACCTAATTACTTTTGGTGGGAATAGCCTTTTTGAACCGGAGGAGAGATCGTTTATGCCGGCACGTTCCGAAAGGATCCACCTTTTCCCCGATGAAGACGGTCAGCCAGGTCAGGTGATGGAATTCCCTGTCTGGTGGGATCGCAGTGAGTTTTTCAACACGTATCGTCACCGTGAGATTGATCTCGGTGGTCCGATCTACGTTGACTATGCGTTGCTGTTGACTCAAGGGGAGGCCATTATGTGGGACAGGCAGTGTAGAGAGCGATTCTCTCGCGACCCAAGAAGTCGGGAGCCGTGGTTTGTCTCAGATATGAAGCGAGTGGAGTCCGCGTTGAAGAAGGCGAGGTGGGTTATCGTGGAATCATACGAATGGGAATCCGGCCTGGACTAGACGGATTCAGAGATGCTTGTACTCACGATATTCAGAGGACGCAATTTAACAAGTCTTAAAACGCGCCGTCGAACAACTCATTCGACCTCCTCGCCCGATAGCTTCCCTTTCATCGTTGTCCGCTCCGTTTTGCTTGAATGCTTCTCGCGGGCGGCTGGTCTCCGCTGATGGCGGCACTGGCCAACCATTGCCCGGAGTCCGCCGAGACGCTTGACAAGCGCGGCGCACGAGTGGACAACATCGTGCCAGCGGCCGCATTGGGACGGCTCGATCTGGTCAAGAGCTACCTGAACGAAGACGACAGCTTGAAAGAGGCCATCGCCGACATCACGTATTGGGGAATACCAAAAGACCCGAAGGCCCAGGTGGCGCAAGCGTTCATCTGGGCTGGTCTCTACGGTCGAACCAGCGTCGTCGATTTCCTGCTGCAGAAGGGTGTTGATCCCGCCGTAACAGATGCAGCGGGACAAACTGCCCTGCATTGGGCGGCAGGGACCGGACAAATGGATGTCATTAAGCTGTTGCTGAAGCGCGGCGCACCGCTGGAGGCGAAAAACGGCTATGGTGGCACGGTGTTGGATCAGACTTTGTGGTTTGCCTTCAACGCGCAGGCCAATGGTATCGGGCCCGCCTTCGATGGCGTCGATTACACGGCCGTGATCGACACGCTGATCGCTGCTGGGGCGAAGGTTGACGTCTATCCCGAGATGAAAGAGAACGTTGATGAAGTGCTCCGGCGCCATGGCGCGAAGTCATGAGTGAGCTGCGGGAGAGGCGTGAGCCGCCCAACAACTCGTGGTACCGGAGCGCGGGTACGCATTACTTAACCTGCTCTTTGCTTTCCACTGATATACGGCCTCCTGCCGAGAAAGTTGGGGGTTGCGTGTCTCGAAGCACTAAAGACAGATGACCCTTCACTTACGTCTTTTTGATCTGGCTTTCATTCAATCTGACCAACTCATCTGACTTTCGTCCTATGTCACATCCCGACCGGCCACAAAGTACGCGGAATCGTTTTGTTTAAGCCTGATATTAAGGGCACAGTACTTGCACTACCTGACTCTGCGGGCGCAAGCCCCGACTTAAACTATGCTAGTTGATTGCACATTTTGCGAAAAAGCACGAGAGAGCGCCAGAGCCGAACAGCTTCGAGCTGAAGAGGCTGAGCGGCGCGTCGAGGATCTTCATCGCCACATCGCCGAACAGGAGCACCTCGGCCGAGAGCTGCGTGAAAGTGAAGAACATTTACGTCAGGTCGCATTTCATGATCCTCTGACGGGGTTGCCCAATCGCACGCTGTTCGCGAACCGCCTGAAAGTGATCATCGAGCGTGCCAAGGGACTCGAGGGTTATTCGTTTGCCGTCCTCTTCATAGATCTTGACCGCTTCAGAAACATCAATGAAAGCCTTGGCCACAACTGCGGGGACCAGCTGCTCATCACCGTCGCCCATCGGCTGCAAGGGTGTGTCAAGGGGACGGATATCGTCGCGCGTTTCGGGAGCGACGAGTTCGCCATCCTCCTCAACGGTGTCAGAGAACCCCATCAAGCGATCCGGGTCGCCAAAAAGATTCAACAGCAGTTAGGAGTGCCGACGAAGCTCAACAATCACGAGGCTTTCACCACGGCCAGCATCGGTATCGCGCTGAGCACTTCAGGCTACGAGGGACCTGAGGACGTGCTCCGTGACGCCGACAGCGCGATGTACAGAGCCAAAGACGCCGGGAGGGCGCGGTACGAGGTCTTCGATAAAGCGATGCACTCCCGCGCCGTCTCACTCTTAACATTAGAGAACGAACTGCGGCAGGCCGTCGAGCGCGGAGAGTTCTGTAACTACTACCAGCCGATCATCTCCCTGAAGGACGACCAACTCGCAGGTTTCGAGGCACTGGTCCGCTGGCAGCACCCCACGCGCGGCATGGTGTCTCCCGCCGAGTTCATTCCGGTGGCGGAAAACACGGGGTTCATCCTGCCCATCGGGCTGTGTGTTTTGGAAGAAGCCTGTTGCCAGTTGCGCGAGTGGCAGCGCCTGTCGCGTGCGAACTCAGATCTCACGATGAGCGTCAACCTGTCCGGCAAACAACTAGCCCAACCAGACCTGATCGATCAGGTCGAGCATATCCTGTTGAAGGCTGACCTCGATCCCCGCTGCCTGAAGCTGGAAATTACGGAGTCAGTCGTGATGGAGGACGCCGAAAAAGCCATTAACGTATTCAAGCTGCTGCGCGCGCTCGGAGTGCGTCTGAGCATCGACGATTTCGGCACCGGCTACTCATCACTGAGCTACCTACACCGCTTCCCCGTTGACACCCTGAAGATCGACCGCTCGTTCGTCAGCAGAATGAATCAGGACAAGGAGAATTACGAGATAGTGCGGACGATCGCGACCCTTGCGCAGAATCTGGGGATGGAAATTGTCGCGGAAGGGATCGAGATGATAACCCAGCGCGACCTACTTAAAGCTCTTAAATGTAACTACGGGCAAGGCTATCTCTTCTCGCGGCCGATGAGCGCGGCGGATGCGGAAGTATTTCTGAAGAATAAGCAGCGACGGAAGTCCCGCGATTTCGCTGCGCAGAAGATCAACCGCCTGGAGGGCGACGGGCAGATTGGGAGTAGTTTACTGATGTAACCGAAAGGTTGCGCCATCGAGCATTTTTTACAGAGTATTGGAACCTCGTATATGTCTAATCAATTAACAACCGCTGAGCAATTAAGAACTGCTGAGCGTGTACAAGTAGATCTAAAGGCCCGCTGGGATGCAAACTTCGACCGGCGAGAGGGCAGTGTAACTGACATCAGCACGGGTGGATGCTTTATTCTCACCCCTGGTGAAGTCAGCCCTATGGAATTGATCAAGGTGGAATTTCAGCTGCCCACGGGCCGCTGGATCGCGCTGTGGGGGCAGGTGATGTACTACTGCGAGGATATC
>JANOGZ010000524.1:0-1945 GCA_031406255.1 Pyrinomonadaceae bacterium
GTCACATGCGCGAGCAGCGAACCGGCCTCGCGGCGCGCTTCGGCGACGCCCGTCCGGCGTAAGATAAAAGCGGCTTCGACGATCGCGTCGGCGATCGTCACGGGCATATCTTCTGGTCGCGGCTGTTCGCTCATCGCCTTCAGTAACGCCCCGGGCATTATCGTGGCGCTTAGCCTCCTCGGTATGGCCTGCTGTATAATACGCCGCACTTCTTGTTTGAACGAAAATTAAGATTTTCAGCGCCCGGGACCGCCCGCGCAGTGCACGACGCGGCCCTGGCAGGTCGCTTCCATATTCCAGCGAAGGAGTTTTTGTGTGGTGAAGGCGGAATTTCACATCAAGGGCATGCACTGTGATTCATGTGCGGCCGACATCAAAGAGACGCTGGAAGATACCGCCGGCGTCCGCCAGGCGGATGTTACCTTTAACGGTAAAACGGCCGTTATCGAGTTTGACGATCAGGTGGTGCAACAGAGCACGCTGATCAAAAAGATTCAGGATTTGGGTTATCAGGCGACAGTTGGCGATCAGCCACAGGGGGAAACCAGATAATGGATGCAGCAAACGAGCGCGAAATGGAAAACGCGAACGATCAAGCGGTGGATGATCGAGGTACGAGTCAGCAGGAGGGTCTCGCGATGCTGAAGCGACTGCGCGATGAGGGCTTCGATTCGGATAGCGGAAAACTCAGCCTTGCTCTGGGCCGCCCCGTTGAAGAAGTAGAGGCGTGGATGCAGGGAAACGAAGCGCCCGATGACGACATCATCATGAAGGCGCGGGGTATCGCTAAAGAGCGTAATATTACTATCGAATAAGGGCATCGAGAGCTTGAGGACGAACCGGATTTTCCCGACCGGCCGGCTCCTGATGATCAGTTGATGGATGAAAAGATCGAGCAGGTAACGCGCGCGCTCATCGAATCATATACGGGCGAGGGCACCAAGATTCATCATCTTGATCGTCGCGCCCTGCCCTCGCACGCTGAGATTATTCGCGTCCTCGTCACGATCCACGAACTGCTCTTTCCCGGCTACATCGGTGCGCAGGGGCTGACGGGCGAGGGGCTGCGTCTCCACATCGAAGCGCGCATGGCGTGGCTCTACGAAACGCTCACCGAACAAATCAGCCGGGCGATCAATCACGGGCAGAAGATTGATGCGGCGTGTAAAGCGACCGACGCGCAGGCGGCAGAATGTGCGGCGAATTTTCTCGGGCGGCTTCCCTCGCTGCGCGAAACGCTGGCCACCGATGTGCAGGCGGCGTACGACGGTGATCCGGCCGCAACCTGCCTCGACGAGATCATTTTCAGTTATCCCGGCATCTATGCCGTCATGGTTTACAGGCTCGCGCATGAGCTTTACCTGATGCGCGTTCCGCTGCTTCCGCGCATCATGACCGAGCACGCGCACCACCGCACGGGTATTGACATCCACCCCGGAACGCGCATCGGCTCGCGCTTCTTTATTGATCACGGCACCGGCGTCGTGATCGGCGGCACCGCCGTCATCGGCGATAATATCAAAATCTATCAGGGCGTCACGCTCGGCGCGTTTTCTTTCGATAGAGACGCGACCGGGCGTCTCGTCCGCGACACCAAACGACACCCGACCATCGAGGATGATGTCGTGATTTATGCGGGCGCGACGATTCTCGGCGGCGAGACGGTCATCGGACGCGGCAGCGTCATCGGCGGTAACGTCTGGCTCACGCATAGCGTCCCGCCCGGCACGCGCGTCCTGCAAGAGTCGCCCGGCCTGCGCATTGTCACCGCCGACAAAGCCGCCGTCTCATGATCGGTCGAGAAATTTGGATCGAGGCCGGGACATGACGGCGGGCGTGTGGGAGACACAAACTGCCCGCCGGCGATCTCGGCGCCCGACGACTTTCGCGCCCACACCACGTGTTCTGCGGAAGCGAGCGCCCATTCAAACTTTCTTCCAGTTAC
>JANOGZ010000539.1:0-1453 GCA_031406255.1 Pyrinomonadaceae bacterium
CCGTCTCAATCAACCACTCCGCCAGGGCGTCAAATCACGAACATGTCAATCCGGCCCGCCAGCATCGAATCGACAGCCTTTGAGCGCCCCCGCCTGTGGCACCAGGCGGCCGCTTTTGTGTGCCTGCTCGTATGTGGGTGGGGAATGTGGAGCGCCGCGCACACAGGTCTGTCACGCCTGCTTTCAGACTACGGATTGGAAACCGGATTTATTTCCGCCGCCGATGACAGCATACGCTTCAGTCCGGCAGACCCCGATGGCCACTACGCGCGCGCCATTGTGCTCGCCGATAGCGAACACCAGACGGAAGCAGCCAGAGCGCTTGAGGGCGCGATCGCTCTCCGACCGCGCGACTATTTTTTATGGCTGGAGCTTGGCCGCTGGCGTGACCGGATGAACGACCCAGCCGGCGCGCTCTCAGCTTTCAGGCAGGCCGTGAAACTCGCTCCGCATTACGCGGAGCCGCGCTGGCAGCTCGGCAATCTCCTGCTGCGAACGGGAGAGACGAATGAGGCGTTCGCCGAACTTCGCCGCGCGGCGGCGAGCGACCCGGCGCTCTTTGCGGCCCTGGCGGATCTCGCTTGGGGAATCTTTGGCGGCGATGCGGCGGCGGTCGAGCAGGCGCTGGCGGCGCAGTCTCCTGCAGCGCGCGCCTCGCGCTCGCCCGCTTCTTCGCCGCGCACGGGAGAACTGAGGAATCCCTCAAACTGTTTGGCGCGGCCGGCGCCGTCTCGGGAAAAGACCGGCGCGCGCTCCTCTCCACATTGCTCGCGAAAAAAGAGTTCACGGAAGCCTATCAGGTCTGGTCGGGCGGGCGCGACAGCAGCGGCAGCCGGAGCGATGAAATTGAGCACACACCACGCCGCAGCAGCGACGCGCCGGCGGGGCTCATTGATGGGAGTTTTGAGCGTGAGATTCGTCTCGATGATCCGGGATTCGGATGGCAACTGACGCGCAATCTCCAGGCCGTGCGCGTTTCTCTCGATGGGACGGAGCCGCGCGCGGGCGCGCGCAGCCTGCGCGTCGATTTCAGCGGCGCGTCGCACCCGACAAAATATTTTCTGTCACAGCTCGTGCTGGTCGAAGCGGGCGCGCGCTATCGACTGAGCTTTGCCGCGCGGACGCGGGATGTCATGACCGGCGGAGCCCCGCTGGTGATCGTGATGGATGCCTCCAGCGCCGATGCTCCGCGTCTGCTCGCGCAGTCTCCACTGCTCCCGCAGGGAACGAGCGGGTGGCAAAACTTCACGGTCGAGTTTGATGCTCCGCAGACCTCAAGCGCTGTGCGCATCATCCTCCAGCGCCAGAGATGCACCGGCGCCGCCGCATGTCCGATCTTCGGCAGCGTCTGGTTCGATGCTATCTCGCTCGCGAGGCGTTGATGGTTCAACTCACTGATTTTGTTTGTTAAAGATTAGGGGTCCTGAAATATTTTTCACCGCAGCCAGCCAGG
>JANOGZ010000640.1:0-6811 GCA_031406255.1 Pyrinomonadaceae bacterium
CTAACGTTCTTAACTGCCGCGCTGGTGTTCGTAGCGACGGTTCTACCCGTCGCGGCGCAGGGCGGCAGGAAAACGCGGGCGGGTGCGGCGCCATCATCAGCGGAGCAAGACCACATCGCCGATTCACGCGCCAGAGCAAAAGATGATCTCATTAAAGCCATCGGGCAACAGAAAGAAAGCCTCAAAGCATTGCTCGCGCTGCGTGAAAATGACGTGCGGAAAATGGCCGGGCAGTTAGCCAAGCTTAAGGAACTGTATACGGACGGCCTCATTTCCCGGCGTCAGTTTGAGGATAGCGCGGCCGCGGCCGCGGCGGCGCGCGCCAGGGCCGATGATGTGCGCAAGCAAATAGAGGCCGCTGATGTCCTTCACGCCGAATCTTTGCTCGAAGATGAAATAGCGGAAGCGCTGCCGGCGAACGCGCCAGCAGCAACGCTTCCGCCGGTCAGGGATTATCTCAAAAAGACTGCTTACATCCGTTCCAGGGGTTTTGTTAACTGGTCGCTAATGGATGCCGCGAAGATAGAAAGCTTCTTTCTGTCGAAATTTGGTCGCCGCTTACCCGTCAGCGCCTTCGGTCAATCGGATTTACACAATCGATGGGGTTATGATCACCGCCATGCGATGGATGTCATCGTGCATCCGGATAGCGCCGAAGGGCAGGCGCTGATGGGATATCTGCAGGGCGCGGGCGTGCCCTTTATCGCTTTCCGGCGCGCCGTGCCGGGTTCCGCCAGCGGTCCACACATACACATCGGCCGCCCTTCGCAGAGGCTGCACAATCAATAACTGATTTTGCGCTCCGCGTCCTCACGAGAAGCGCTTGCGCGACCCAGAAGGTTGACGGCGCGGATGCTCCTCCGATGAAGATCAAAGCATCACCAGCCTCATACCGGCCCGCCGCTTTCTAATGTTCAGATTACCGGCGACCATACCACGGGCCGGCCGCCGCGGGCGACATCGCTTTTACGCCCCATTAATGGCGATGGTCTTCATCCGACGACTTCCGCAGCTCCGACACATCAGGAATCAGTTCAACGTGCGTCGATAGATTACAGCCTCGTAGCAGTTGACGACTATTTGAGCCTGACGACGATCATTTCAGTGGCCCCTGTTCACCACGCTCTTGACCGATCTGGCGGTGTACGACTAGAGTAGCGCGGTTGCAACCAGCCGAAGGTATGGCGCTTGACGCTCGGTGGTACGATTCGCGGCGATGTTTTTCGCCGCCCTTTCCCGGTTGAAAATCGGGAGCGCCGTACGTCAGGCGAAAAGCATGAAGTCTCCGCGAGCCGGCGCGACCCTCGCTGGTCGGCAGGTCAGCGAGGCGGAGGCCCTGGCGGTAATCTCCGAGAAAAATTAAGAGAAGAAGGGTGAAGACTTTATGGAAACTGTTCGGGCCCCTTTTTACGCTGGCCTGATAGGTTTGGCGGCCGGCGTGGTGATCCTCGGCATATGGTGGGTGATCGGTGAGCCCGCGTCGGCAAACGGCAAGTTTCTGATCGGCCTGTTTTTCGGCCTGGGGCTACTACTGACCATCATCGGAGGCTTTCTTGCCTTTTGCATCGGGTCAGTTTATCTCCTTAATTTGATAGTTGACGCCCGCGCTAAAAGTAAATAAATAAAAACAGAAGCCTGCGCGATGGGAGTGGCGGCGGAAGCCGTCGCGCGGGGAGAGGTTTTGCCTGCATGCGCTATTCTTACTGAACCCCAGGGGTTCGGGTCGCCGCCGACGCGTATCGTCCAGTAGCGGGTCCGGTTGATGTTGCCGTTCAGAATTCACGCTTCGGGCGTGCCCGGTCGCGCCGGCCGCAACCTGAAGGTTGAGATCTAAATCCTCCAGCTTCACGCGGGCAGACTACTAAAGGTGGTGCCCTCCTCCACTAACCTCCTTCACTCCGCGGGAGCGGTTTGCCGGACCGTCACCGGCCCTGACCGATTCTCCGTCAAATTGCCATACCCCTTCGCTTTTTGACAGATCAGAAAGACTATTGACACCCGGGAAATTTTGGCCGGATGCGCCCAATTCCAAGGGAAACCGGCGGATAACAGTTAAGATACTCCTGGCATTGAGGTTGCTTGCAAATTCACGCGGATATTCCCGCGCCCCTCCTCATATGAGTAAATCTATCGGCTCACGACTAATGCTCATATCCCCTTGCTTGTGAGGAATCCGTGGATAATCAACGTTTCAGTCAACAGTTCATGCGTCCGGTGATCGCTTTTAGCGCACTGGCGCTTCTCTTTTCGCTTTACCGCCTGCCCTTCTCACAGCTCGGCGTTCCATTCCTGCTGCTGGCGCTGATGACCATCAATCTCGGCTCCCGCTTCACGATTCCGATTCCGCGCGGCAGGGGTCACCTCTCAGTAACTGACAGTCTTATTTTCCTGGCGGTGCTGCTGTTCGATGGCGAAGCGGCCATCGTGTTGGCCGCTCTCACAGCCTTTTGCATATCGCTCCAGCGCTCGAGCAGTAATCCGTCGCGCCTCTTGTTCCATGCCAGTGTGACCGTCATTACAGCTTTCCTCGGTGTCTGGACGCTACGGTTTAATTACGGGCCGATCGCCGAACTGGGCCACAGCGGACGACTTCTCGATTCCATCAATGCCGTCTGCATCATGATTCTCGTCCAGGCGGTCTTCACCACCACGATCGTCGTGATCGGAGGAGCATATAAGATCAAGCAATCGCTGTGGCGCACCTGGGGCAGCGTCTATTTCTGGACCTGTGTCACGCTACTCACCGGCGCGATCGGCGCGATCGCCGTCTCCGCGTTGATCGGCACGATTAGTGTTAACGCTTTCATTGCCTCCACCACCTTCCTGGCGATTCTCTACTTCGCTTATTCCGCTTACCAGAAACAGACCGGGGCGGAGAACCTGCAGGCCGAGCGCCACGTCAAAACGACCAGGGAAAACTCGGATCGCTTCCGCAGCGCGTTTGATCACGCGGCGATCGGAATGGCGCTGGTGTCATCCGAAGGGCGCTGGCTGCAAGTCAATCACTCTCTCTGTCGATTGCTCGGTTATACGGAGCGTGAACTGCTCGGGAGCGATTTTCTAAGAGTGACGCATCAGGAGGACCTGGCCACTTCTCTGGCGAACATCAAGCAGTTGCTCCAGGGAAGGATTCCGACCTGCCAGATGGAGAAGCGTTACATTCACAAACTCGGGCATGAGGTGTGCGTGCTATGGAGCGCCTCGATGGCAAAAGATGACCATACCAAGGCGACCCACCTTATATTTCAGATTCAAGATATTACAGACCGTAAACGAAGCGAAGAAAAACTGCTTCACGATGCCTTTCACGATTCGCTGACAGGTTTGCCGAATCGCGCGCTGTTCGTCGATCACTTGAAACTCGCCATCGCCCGCTCGCAGCGGCGCGAGGAACAGGTCTTCGCCGTACTCTATCTGGACCTCGACCGCTTCAAAATAATCAACGACAGTCTGGGGCACATGATCGGAGACCAGTTGCTCGTCGGGATCGCGCAGCGACTGGAGAAGTGCATCCGTCCCGGAGATACGATCGCCCGCCTCGGCGGCGATGAGTTTACCATCCTCGTCGAAGATATTGCGGATGAGGCCGACGCGATATTCATCGCCGAGCGCATTCAACAGGAGTTGTCGGCGCCATTTACGCTGAGCGGCCGCGAAGTCTTTACCACTGTGAGCATCGGCATCGCTCCCAGCTCGACCGGCTACGAGCGGGCTGAAGATATCCTGCGCGACGCCGACACGGCGATGTATCGCGCGAAGACGCACGGCAAAGCCCGCCATGAAATCTTCGACAAAGCGATGCACGCCCGCGCGGTGAACCTCCTGCAACTGGAGACAGACTTGCGACGGGCCGTCGAGCGTCAGGAATTTTTTATTCATTACCAGCCGATCGTCGCACTGGAAAACATGCACCTGCGGGGCTTCGAGGCGCTGGTGCGCTGGCAGCACCCGGAACGCGGTTTGATTTCACCGGTAGATTTTATTCCCGTCGCGGAAGAGACCGGCCTGATCATTCCGCTCGGCGAGTGGGTGCTCAGGGAAGCGTGCCACCAAATGCAGCGCTGGCAGACGATGTTTCCCACCGACCCGCCCCTGTTTATCAGCGTCAATCTCTCCGGCAAGCAGTTCACTCAACCCGATTTGATTGATAAGGTCGCCGATATTCTGCGCGAGACCAGGATCAATCCACCCAGCCTGAAGCTCGAGATCACGGAGAGCGTCGTGATGGAAAGCATCGAGACCGCCACCGAGATGCTCAGCCAGCTGCGCGCACTCGGCGTTAAGTTGAGCATCGATGACTTCGGTACGGGTTATTCGTCTTTAAGCTACCTGCACCGCTTCCCGATTGATACGCTGAAGATCGACCGCTCCTTCGTCATGCTGATGGAGGAAGACAATGAGAACACGGAGATCGTGCGAACAATCGACGTGCTGGCGCAAAATCTCGGCATGGATGTGATCGCCGAAGGCGTCGAGACGAAAGAGCAGCTCGCGCTGTTGAGGAAACTGGGCTGCGAAAACGGTCAGGGCTATTACTTCTCCAAACCGGTGGACGAAACGGGAGCCGAGAAAGTTATCAGCGACACTTATTCCTCCCCGAAGCCGGTGATGGCTACTAATATAGTCCAGAAAGTGCTGTTGGTCGCTTAGACGCCTGATCATCGGGTACGGACAACGTAAAGCGGCGGGCGCCAGAAGCGTGCCCGCCGCTTTATTTTCGCCGGAGCCGAAGAAGCCCGAAGCGCCGGTGGCGGCTCTTACGGGCGCGGAGCCACGCTCTGTTAAAATCCGAGAGCGTTCGCTATGAAAAAAGATGCCGTCATCATCGGGGGAGGCGCGGCCGGTCTGCTGTGCGCCATTGAAGCGGGCCGGAGGGGTCGCCGGGTTCTGGTTCTTGAGCGCGCGGAGAGGATCGGTAAAAAGATCGCCATCTCCGGCGGCGGGCGCTGCAATTTCACCAACATCAATACCGCCCCGGAAAACTTCATCTCCGCCAACCCCGACTTTTGCCGCTCGGCCCTGGCGCGCTACACGCCGAGCGATTTTATCGCGCTGGTCGAGAAGCACCGGATTCGCTACCACGAAAAGAAACTGGGCCAGTTATTTTGCGATGGAAGCTCGCGCCAGATCATCGGCATGCTGCAAAAAGAGTGCGACGACGCGCGCGCCGAGATACGCGCCGGTTGCCATATCGAGCGAATCGAAAAGGGGGCGGCGTTTGTGGTGGAAACGAATCAGGGCACGTTCGAGGCGGATTCGCTCGTCGTCGCCACCGGCGGATTATCTATTCCCAAGATCGGGGCGACCGACTTCGGTTACAAAATAGCGCGGCAGTTCGGGCTCGGCGTCACACAACTTCGACCGGCGCTTGTTCCCCTCACATTCAACACGCAGGATCAGGAACTCTTCGGCGGGTTGAGCGGCATCGCGCTCGACGCGATCGTTGAATGCAGGGGCCGGCAGTTTCGTGAAAACATCCTGGTCACGCACCGGGGCATGAGCGGGCCGGCCATTCTCCAGATTTCTTCCTACTGGGAGAAGGAGGAGGCGATCACCATCAACCTGCTCCCCCGTACCGATGCCGGGCGACTGCTGGCGTCGCACGGGCGGAGCGACATCGAAATCGCCACCCTCCTCAGCCAGCATCTTCCGCGACGCTTCGTGCTGGCATGGTGCGGGCGTTACGCGCCATCGAAGCCCCTCAGACACTTCTCCGAGAGAGAACTGCGCGAGATCGCCGCGGGCCTTCATCACTGGCCGATCAGGTTTGATGGAACCGAAGGCTATCGCAAAGCGGAAGTAACGCTGGGCGGCATTGATACCCGCGAGTTATCTTCCAAGACGATGGAAGCGAAACGCGCGCCCGGACTCTATTTTATCGGCGAGGTAGTGGATGTGACCGGGCACCTCGGCGGCTATAATTTTCAATGGGCGTGGGCGTCAGGCTTCGCCGCCGGGCAGTATGTCTGATGTCAGGCGCATCACTACTGCTCGGCGCTGAACATGCGCGCGGCGGCGCTGCCACTACTTCCCGGCGCGTCAACCGAACAGCGGCTCGCCATCGTAAACCACCTGCCAGAGATTCTCTTTACTCGTCGCCAGGCTTCGCTGGAACCACCGCGCGGCGGCTTCGCCATCCTCATAGGTTTGCGCCGCCGGGGCAGATTGGCGCGGGTCGACGCGCACGATCGTCGCGCCCCGTGCGGAGACTTTCAGCGACAGCAGGGCCAGCATCCCCTTCTTGGACAGCACCACGGTGCGCACCTGCGCCGGCTCGTCATCATCATCTTCTTCCCCTTCTTCCAACAGCATCTCGGCCTCGCTCAGGTCAGCATCCTCGTCCATCACATCGTCAAAAAAATCGTTTTGATCCTTCATTTCCCGTCCTTTGCTTTCTCAAAAGTCTGTTGCATTATCCCGACTTCAAAGAATAATGTCTTCTACTCGTCCGGCGCAACCGCAGAGGATGTCGATCCATCGCCGGGATCGCAGAGAGAGCGTAGTCTGTCACGGAGGAAGAAAGGGTGACTACTCCGTCAGCTAAAGCAGACAGTCCCCTCGCCGCTAGGGTAACTTTCTTATGGCCGCGGATTACATTTTAGCTATCGATCAGGGAACGACCGGCACGACCGTCATCATTTTTGATCGTGATGGCGCGATTCGCGGTCGCTCATACGCGGAGTTTACGCAGCACTATCCGCAACCGGGATGGGTCGAGCATGACGCCGATGAGATATGGGCCGTCAGCATCCGGCTCGTCGCCGCGGCGCTGGAGCACGCCGGCCTGCGCGCGGGTGAGATACGGGCCATC
>JANOGZ010000707.1:0-1001 GCA_031406255.1 Pyrinomonadaceae bacterium
AGCGGCTCCGCCGGTCCCGGTTTTGCACCCTCAGGTCTGAAGCGCCGCCGGGCGCCGCGTCGCGCGGGTCACGCTGCGCCGTAAGCGCTCGCTGGCACGGAGCGCAAGGATCGCCGCCTCTGCGATCGTGTGCGGCGCGAAGGCGGCGCGGCGCAGCCACGCGCACGCGCGCAAACGCGCTCTGAAACGCTCGTCGGAGCGCGCCCGGTAATCGCGGGTGAGTTCCGCCACTGAGGCGGTTTCGGAAATACGCGGCAACCAGCGCAAAATCGTTTGCGCAGCCATCTCGCCGCTTTCGAGGGCCATCAGTATCCCGCTTCCCGTAAACGGATCAATGAAGGATGCCGCATCACCGACGGCGATCAGCCCGTCCGCCGGGGCCGGATTTTGGCTTCCGAAGCCTTCGAGCGCGACCGATAGCCAGGGTGACACGGGGCGCGCTTCGGCGAGCGCAACGGCCGCCCGCCTGTTTGTTGAGACGATCTCGCGCATGACGCGCACGGGGTCGCTCCCGCAGGCGCGCACCTGCTGCGCCGAGGCGATAAAGCACAGGTTGCTTTTTCCGCCTTCCACCGGATTGAGGCCGCCATACCCGCCGCGATAAAAATAGATTTCGCAACCTGTTTCGCTTCCGCGCGAGTTTTCCAGATGAGCTTTGAAGGCGACGAGGGCGGCGCGCCGCCGGGGCGCGTTCGCCGGCGCTTCGATCCTCCGTGCCAGCGACCGCGCCCTTCCGGTCGCGTCAATCGTCAGCCGCGACCGGCACACGCGCGTGTGCCGGTCGCGGATATTCAGGCGGACGCCGCGGACGCGTCCCTCTTCGATCACGTGGGACGTGGCCGGCGCTTCTTCCAGCACTTCGACGCCCACCGCACGCGCGCGCAACAGAAGGCGCTGATCCATCTCGGCGCGGCTCAGGCCGAGAGCATCGGCAGGAGGATGACGCGCTCGGCCCTGACCGAACCACTCGCTCGGGATCGAAACGCTTTTTCCGTTGCGCG
>JANOGZ010000713.1:0-13812 GCA_031406255.1 Pyrinomonadaceae bacterium
GTGCCCATCTCGGCATGAACCTCGCAAACCGCGATCTCCACTTCCAGCCATTTCTGGAATTTGTTTTGCTCGGACCAGAGCGCGCCCATTTCGGGCAGTGTGTAACGACTGATCATCTCAATCAAATGATGAATGCCGAAATGATGAATGATGAATGAAAAGCGATGATTTTTTAATTCATCATTTCAAAGCGTCTGAACTGACCGCGTAGCGCGCCAGCAGCCAGCGCCCGTCGCGTTCGACCAACGTGAAGGTCTCCATCCCCTCGGCGTGCTCGAAGGTCGTCTGATAGCTGACGACGAGCGAGTGGCCGGGAAGGTCGCCGCCGGCGCTCTGCTGCTCGCGTCCGCGCAGAAACAAACGGCTCTCGATCTTACCGAGCCGCGTCCGCAGTCGTTCGAGCGTCTCCTTATTCTGTGCGGGCGCGGCGGCGCGACGCCATTCCTCCGCGGCTTCGTCGTAAAGCTTGCCGTCGCGTCCCGCCGCGATGTCGTCTGTGACCCGCTCGATCACCGCCTGCGCCCCGGGCGGAATGCTGCTGCGGCGCTCGTCAATCGAGCACGCCGCGAGCAGCAGTAGCAATAGCGCCGCGCGAAAAGCGATCGCCAGCGCGGGTCGTGGGCGAACGCGCGACGCTTCGGTCTCACGCTGGGGGAAGGGCGGGCGGCGGTTCATAGCTCGATCCAGGGCGTCGGCTCTCTGGGAAATGAGAGCGTGATCTCGGTGGTCGTCTGAAAAAGCGAGCCGCGCTCCTGAAGCGCGACTTCGGCCGAGAGCTTCGCCACATACGGATTGTTGGCGCGCTGCGATAAATGGGCGAGCACGATGTGCGCCGCGCTGCCATCGAAGCCCTCGCGCAGCCACACGGCGATATCTTCGTTCGATAGATGGCCGGTGCGCGAAAGAATCCGCTGTTTCAACTCCCACGGATAGACCGCGCACGCTTTCAGCATATCGCGACTATGATTGGATTCGATGACGATCGCCGCGCAGTCCCGCAACTGCTCATTAACGAGGGTGGTGACGTGGCCGAAATCCATCAGTGTCGCGATCTTGATTCCGTCGTGCGTCGCCGTGAAACCGAAGTTGTCCACCGCATCGTGCGGAATCGTAAACGGGTGAAAATCTATCTCGCCGATGCGGAAATCATGGCTCGATGAGATCTCTTCGGTTCGGTCGCGGAGGGCTTCGGCGCGGCGGCGTGGCTCATCGGAAGAGACGCCCTGGCGCTCTCTGATATACGCGTCGCGCGTTTCGCCCGAGACAAAAACCGGACATTGTAAGCATTTCAACAGCACGCGCAAGCCGCCGGCGTGGTCTCCATGCTCGTGTGTGATGATGACGCCATCGAGCCGCGCCACATCTTCGCCGACGAGCGCCAGTCGCCGCGCGATCTCACGCGCGCTCAGCCCGGCATCAACCAGCACACGCGTCTCGCCCGCGACGATCAAAATCGTGTTGCCGGTCGAGCCGCTGCCTAAGACGGTCAGACGCATATGTTTCCCGAAGTAATGCGGTGAGCAGTTACCAGCAAAGGATGAAGCAATCGCGCCTCACGGCATCCATCCCGGCGCCCGATCAGTTACCGCCGCGTGAGCGATGCTCTCAAAGCTCCAGCCGCGCGCGATCAACACGAAAGCCGTTGAGGTTGCCGAGCGCGCCGAGCGCCAGGGCGTCCGTCCTGAAATATGTGCGAGCGACGCGGCGGATATCATCCGGCGTGACGGCCTCAAGGAGATGGATAATCTCGTCCGGCGCGATCCGGTGGCCGTGGGTGATCTCCTGGCGCGCCAGCGTCGCGGCGCGCGCGCTCGTCGATTCGAGTCCGAGCAGAATAGATGAAATCGCCTGGTCTTTGACGAGTTGCAGTTCATCTGCGCCGACCGGTTCGCGAAGGATGCGGCGGAGCTCGGCGAGCGAGAGGTCGAGAACCTCGTCGAGTTGTTCGGGCGACGTGGCGGCATAGATTTGAAACACGCCCGTATCGCTGAAGGGGCTCGGCGCGGCGCCGACCGCATAAGCCAGACCGCGTTCCTCACGGACAGACTGCCAGAGGCGACTCGACGTGCCGCCGCCGATGATCGAGCCGAGAAGGCTCGCCGCATAACGCTCCGGGTGCCGCGCCGAGGGCCACGGCGTCGCGAGAATAAAATGCGCCTGCTCGAGCTTCTTCTTGCGTTTGATGAGAATCGGCGCGGCGGCGACCGGCGGCGCGTCCGGCACGTCATCGGCCGACCCTTCGGCGGCGGCGCCGGCCGCGGCGAAAGCGCGTTCGACGAGTTCGACGAGCTGATCGTGTTGGACGTGGCCGGCGGCGGCGACGACCAGATTGCGCGGCGCGTAGGCCCGCGCATGAAAGTTCGCGGTTCTGTTGTGATCGAAGGATGACACGGTCTCGGGCGTGCCTTCGATCGGACGTCCGAGCGAGTGTTCCGGAAAGTAAGCGGCGACGAAGAGTTCGGCCAGCAATTCATCGGGCGTATCTTCGACCATCTTCATCTCTTCGATAATCACCCGCTGCTCGCGTGCGAGGTCCTCCCCGTCGAAGCGCGGGTTGGTGAGCATATCTGATAGCAGGTCAAAGGCTTGCGGCAACGCCGTGTCCACCACCTTGAGCGCAAAGCCGGTCACCTCATGCGAGGTATAGGCGTCAAAGTGGCCGCCGAGGCGGTCGGACTCGATGGCGATGTCGAGCGCCGTGCGCCGCGCGGTGCCTTTGAAAACGGCGTGTTCGATAAAGTGGCAGATGCCATTCAACTCCGCCGATTCATGCCGCGAGCCGCGGCGTACCCAGATGCCGACGGTCGCCGAGCGCAAGCCGGGCATCTGCTCGGTCAAAACGGTGATGCCGTTAGGAAGCCTGGTTGAGCAAACTTGCTGTATCATCGGTGGTCGAAAAAAAATGGCGCGAAAGTTTGGATTGGCGTTGGAAGCATTTTTGCAGCACCTGGCATCCTAGCACGTGCGGAAACCGAGGGGCAAATTGGCGACTTCTGACGACGCCCGGAGAGCGATGTCCGGAGGGACGCGCGATGCTGCATTTCGGAAACCCTGCTTGACACCCCTCGCGCAATTAGCGGAGAATGACTACCTCTCAAGCGGGTTTGGGCTTAGAACCAAAGCACGTCATTCCTGCAGCGCTCTCGCTTTGATAGCGGCGAGCGGTTCGAACCGCTCGCGCATGAGCGCAATTGCAGTTAAGGGCACAAATGGTTCGCTTGGGGGCGCGCGGGGGGTTGGCGCGCCGGGAGGTTAACCTGTAATGAGAACATCTTGTTGGCGCATGAGCTTGATAATGCTCGCCGCCGCCTTCGCGCTGTGTGAAGCGAGCGTGCTGCACGCCCGTGCCAGCGCTGGTGGAGATAATAGCAGTAACAGCGGCCGACGGAGCAGCTTTGGCAGCATCACCGGCTCGGTCCGCGACCGGCGGGGCAATCCGCTCGCGGGCGCGCTGATCGTCCTGCTCAGGGATGGCGCTGATGAAGTCGTCAAGCAAACGCGCAGCGCCGCCGATGGCAGTTTCGCCGCGCGTGTCGCGCCGGGCCGCTATCTCTTACGCGCCATCGCCGAAGGATTCACTACCGCTACTTTCTCTGCCGTCCAAATCAGCGCCTCAGACGAACTCGTTTATCGCTTCAACCTGGAACCTGCCGGAGTGGGCCGGACCGCTCCCGAACGACGCAGCGATCGCAATGATCCGAAATATCGCATCCGCGCCGCGCAAAGCCGGCGCTCGGTTTTTCAGATCGAAGAGAGCGAAGACGCGGTCGTTAACGCGGTGCTGGAAGCCGCCGCCGAAGCCGAGCAGAATGGTTCTGATTTCGCACGCGCGCAAACCGCGCGCACACTTCGCGCGCAGGGCGTCATCGAAACTTATACGAGCGCTTCTTCAAGCGCGCTCGCTCCGGGCGGCGCGGGAGTCAACTTCGCGATCACAAGCCCGGTCAGCGATGAAGTGGACGTCGTTTTCGCCGGACAACTCGGCTCATTAGAGCGCCTGGAGACCATTGCGCGCTTTCGCGCGGGAGCCAATCACCGCTTAAACTTCAGCCTCAGCGGAGCGCGCATGCCCGTCGGGACGAAGGCGGCGGAAACCCTGGGCGACGCCTCGCTCGAACAACTCTCCTTCGGCGCGATTGATGAATGGGTCATGCGCGACGGCGTCGTCGTGGTGCTCGGCTTTGATTATTCGCGATTTATCGGCGCAGGCGGGGCCGATTCGCTGAGCCCGCGCATCGGATTCCAGTTTGACGCCAATGCGCGCACGCGCCTCAGGGCCGCATATACGCCGGGCGGCGAATTGCAGGGTTCGGCGCCGCGCCTGAGCGTCGCTTCATTTGAGGATGGGCCCGTCGTCTTTCGGGAGTTGACGGGACAGCCGATCGCGCTGGTGGACGGGCGGGCGGTGATGGAACGAAGCCGCCGTCTGGAATTCGGGGTCGAACGCGTGCTCGACGATAATTCCAGCGTCGAGGTGACTGTTTTCATGGATACGACGGACGGGCGCGGCGTGGGATTGATGAGTCTACCGCTCGCCGCTTTCGCCACTGAGGGGGGCGCAGCGCTCTTGAACGTGGTCAATCAGCGGGGCGCGGCGCGCGGCCTGCGCGTCGTTTATACGCGCCGCATCGGGGGGTTCATGAAAGCGTCGGCCGGGTATTCGTTCGGGCGCGGTCAGCAGTTATCACCGGAAGGATTCGATGTGAGCGCCGGCCCCGACCAGATATTCCGCGACGGATTCTTCCAGAATGCTGCCGCGCAGGTGGATGCCGACGTGTGGGATGGAACGCGCGTCCGAACGGTGCTCCGTTTCTCGCCGCGCGCGGCCGTCTTTGCCATCGATCCCTTTGCGGGACGGCTCGCCGTCTATGACCCGTCGCTGAGCATTATGGTGACGCAGGAATTGCCGACCTTCGGTTTGCCCGTGCGCGCCGAGGCGGTCTTTGACGCGCGCAATCTGCTCGATGCGTTGACGAGCGTGGAGGATGGCGATAGCGTCGTGGTCGCGCCCGGCATGACCCGCCGCACGGTGCGCGGCGGGATCTCGGTCAGGTTCTAGGGTCGCCAAGCATAACGCTTTGCCAGAGAGACCGGAGCCGGAGAGATATCGCGCGGGCGAGAACGCGCCACAAGCTTCTTTTAATAGGTTCAGAGCCCCGCGCCGCTTCCTCGCAAAAGCATCCGGCGCGGGGCTCTGGCATTTACGGCGGCAGCCATAACTTTCTCCGAAATCTTGGATTAATACGAAAACTTGAATCAAATACAGCAATCTATGACCGCGTCGCGCAGGCCGTCGGCGGCGCCCCGGAACGGGAAAAGCATACGCGGAGAACGCGATGCGCGAGGCGGCGGGAGAGATCTCCGGGAAGCGTCACGCGGAAGATTCAAGCCATCCTTAATGGAACATTAATTGCCTTTATTTTATCGGTTTACGTGGGGAGTGTGAGAGGGGCGCGCGGTGAAAAGATCGGTGCTGACAACGCGGGCGTGGGTGCTGCTGATAGCGACGGCTGTGCTGGTCGCTGCCGGCACGCTTAATTTCGCTCAGCGGTTGACGCACACTCCGCCGCCGACCGATGGCATTGACTGGAGGCAGGACCCGAAGGGAATCATCGCCCGCATGGTCGCCCCGGGTTCGACTGGAGATCGCGCCGGCATTCTGCCGGGCGACCGCCTGTTTGCCGTCAGCTTCGATGACACGCGCTACGAACAGATCGTTTCGGCCACGGACGTTCAGATTTATCTCGAAGAGGCGGGTGTCGGCGGGCATCTGCATTATCGCATCGAACGGCCGTCGTTTCCGCAGGAGACGCGTTTTTACATCGCGGACCTCTACAATCTGGACGCCATCCAAACCTGGAGGGCGCGCGACCTCTACATCAATCTGGTCGGTCTTGTCTATCTGCTGGTCGGGCTCTTCGTGCTCTTCAAGCAGGCCGGCCGCGCCCGCTTTGTCCTGCACTTCGCGACGCTCTGCCTGACCGCCTTCGTCTTTCATTTCTATAAGCCTTATGGCGCGTATGAGGATTTAGACCTCGCCATCGCGGTGCTCGATGACGCCGCGCTGATCATGTTCGCGCCACTCTTTCTGCATTTCTGCGCGATCTATCCGGTCCGCCGGCGCCTGTTAGAGCGCCAGCGCTGGCTCGCCGCGCTTGTTTATGTGCCGTCGACGATTTTGCTCGGATTGATGGCGCTTACCTTCTTCATCAATCCCGAGCAGCTCGGCTTTCCGGAAAACTTTATCGGGTGGCTTTACAAAGCGGAGATCGCTAATTTATCGCTATCGCTGGTGGTGGGCGCGTGCCTGCTGGTCCGCCGCTTCTGGAAGAGCGAGGTGGCGGTCGTTCGCCAGCAACTCAAATGGGTCGTGTGGGGTTCGGCCCTCGCCGTGACGCCCTTCACCCTACTGTACGCGATCGGCTATCTGCTGGGCGATGGCGTCATATATAGCCCGCCGGGCACGTCGGCTCAGAGCTGGCTGGTTGACGCGGCGATCCTGCCGCTCATCCTGATCCCGCTGACGTTCGGCAACTCCGTCGTGCGTTATCGCCTGATGGATGTCGATATTGTCGTGCGGCGGGTCGCCGTCTACGTGCTGACGACTCTGACCATCTCGCTGATGATCGGGGCCGTGGTCTACGCCGCCGGCGTGTATGCGCTCGGCGATCAACTGATGACGCCCGGTATCGTCACGCTGCGCGCCATTATCGCCGTGGTGGCGATGGCGGTGATCGTGATGACCGCCGCGCCGATTAAAAATTTCTTGCAGGAACAGACCGACCGGTACTTTTACGGCGAACGCTATGACCTGCGCAACGGACTGCTGGATTTCGGGCGCACGCTTTCGGCGACGACGGCGCTTGACCCGCTGCTTGATGCGCTCGTCAGCCGCTTGCAGCAGGTGCTGAGCGTCGAGCGCATCGCGATCTTTATCGAAGATACGCGCAAGGCTTCCGGCTATCGCGTGGCGCGCGTCGCCGGGCTGTCGAGCCAGGTGATCGTTCCGCCGGACTTTCGTGAGATGATCCGGACGCGCTCGGCCGAGAACGGTATCGTGCGCGCGGATGATCTTGATCTACTGCCGGAAACCTCCGTTTTTGTGCGCCGCGCGCTTCATTATTATGTGCCGTGTGTGGTACGCGGGAGGATGGTTGCGGTGATCGGCCTCGGACGTTCGACCGGCGGCGCGCTCCTCTCTTCCGAAGACCTCGAAATCCTGCGCACGGTGTCGGGCTATGTGGCGGTCGCGATCGAGAATAGCCTCCTGTATCAGGAGCAGCGAGAGCGCGCGGGCGAGCTCGAGTCGTTAAAAGAGTTCAACGAATCGATCATCGAATCCATTAACGTCGGTCTGCTCGCGGTAGACCGCGCGGGTCGCATCACGAGTTGTAATTCCGCGCTCGAAGAATTGCTCGGCGTGAGCCGCGATGAGGCGATCGGCCGCCACGTCGAGGAACTCTTCGCCGAGGATTTCGCCGAGACGCTCGCGCAGGTGCTCGGCAGCGCCGGCTGGCAGCTGACAGAGCTGCGTCATATCTACAAGCTTCACACGGCGACGCGGGCGGGTCGGTCAGTGATCCTCAATGCCTCGCTGGCCCCGCTTCGTCACACCAACTCGCCGACGGGTCAGACCGGCGCGCTGCTGGTGCTCGAAGACGTCACGACGCGCGTCCGGCTTGAGGAGCAATTGCAGCAGCGCGAAAAACTCTCTTCGATCGGTCTGCTCGCCGCCGGCGTCGCGCATGAGATCAACACCCCGCTGACCGGCGTCTCCAGCTATACGCAGATGCTTCTGGGAATGCTCGCCAATACGGATCCGAAGCACGCGCTTCTCCAGAAGATTCGGCGGCAGGCCGAGCGGGCGACAGGGATCGTCAATAACCTGCTGAATTTTTCGCGCACGGGGGGCGTGGCGGAGTTGGGCGAAACGGACTTGAACCGTGTGCTCGATGACACGCTGCAACTGCTGGAACTGCAACTGCGCCAGGGCCAGATCGAGATCGTGCGCGATTATGATCCGAACCTTCCGAAAGCTTACGGCAATAGTCGACAGCTTCAACAGGTCTTTACCAATCTGATTCTGAACGCACGCGATGCGATCCCCGATGGCGGTCGGATTGTTCTTCGCACCACCAGCGATGCTGATGAAATGGCGCTGGTCGAGGTGAGCGATACGGGAATCGGCATCGCGCCGGAAAACGTCGCGCGCATTTATGATCCATTCTTTACGACCAAGGGCGTCGGGCGTGGCACCGGATTAGGATTGGCCGTCACCTATGGTATCGTGCAGGAACACTCCGGCCACATCAGCGTCCGGAGCGAGCCCGGCAAAGGAACCACATTCCGCATTTCGCTGCCCAGCGTGCACGCGCGCGCGCGTTTGCAGGCGGCCAGCGACTAGCCGCTTCATCTGTTCAGGTGGTCACGGGGCCCGCCGTAATTCCCATCGTTCTTCTCTTTTTCCGCGCTCGATTGTCTTCAGATTGGTCCTCTTATTTGCTTTTCCACGCTCCGGTGATAATCTCACACGCGATCCCTCATCAAGCTTGGCAAACGGATTAGAGTTCCATGACCAATAGTAGATCGTGTTTGGTGCCGGACGGAAGCGCGCTGATGGTGGGTGCGTTTCTTGTCGCCTGCGCCCTCGCGCTGCTTTGTGAGACGGGTGGACGTGTCTGCGCCGTTTCGGCCGCGCCGGCAGAGGCGCGAGGGGGGTGGCAGGAAGGGCGCGTCGAGTTGCGTCTGCGCTCATTTACATCGGGTGCGAGCGGAAGGCTCAGCATCGAGCCAACGACGAGCGGCGGGCGGGCCCGTTTGACGGCGCTTGGATTGCCGAGCCCGTCGTCGCTCTCGCCGATGGCGCACGCCTTCGTCGCCTGGGCGACGGGCAACGGGCGCGTCGTTCGCCTCGGGGAATTGAAAACGGACGCGCGCGGCAATGGCGGACTGGAATTCGCGCATCCTTCTTCGTTCGAGCGCTATGGCGTGATTGTCACGGCCGAGACCAACGCGGAAGCGGAAAAACTGGCGGGCACGCCCGTGCTGGCGACGCGCGCCGGCGAAGCGGCGGCGCTATTCGCTCCGGCGGCGGCGACGGGCGGTGATGACACGAGCGTGCGGAATATTTCGCCGCCGGCCGGTGGTGCAGCCCCGGGCGGGAAGGAGCCGCGGAAGCTCGCGCGACCGCGACGCCTGAGCGGCGGGGATTTTTATATGGAGGTAGATGGGGCGCTGGCGGCCAGCGGTGGCGGGCGCCTCATCGAGCTGGAGGGTGGCGAGGTGGCGCCCCGTGCCAGCGGGCGGGCGCGCGTCGCGGCGCACTCGGGCACGGCTTTTGTTCGCGCGCTTTTCCGTGACCTGCCGCTCCCCTCGACGGTCGGCGCCAACACGTATGTGCTCTGGGCGGTCGCTTCCGATGGACGGATCATCTACATGGGCAGCCTGCCGGCGGGCGAAGAGATCACCAAGATGGAGATTTACGTACGCGTCGAAGCGGAGATGGCAGACGATTTTTATCTCTTCGTGACGGCCGAAAATAGCCGGCCGCAGGCGCGCCCCTCGGGGCGTCGCGCGCTTGTGAAGCGGCAGGGGGCGGGATACGTTAAATGATCAAAGAGGGCGCTGTCTTTTCGACGTCGTTCGCCGTTTCGGCGTTCGAGTGAAGCGCAGCGGTCGCTATAGAATGAAGTGTGTGGCGCGCGGTTTCCGTTTCTCCTGTGCGGACTCGCGCGCCGCTTGCTTGACCGAATCGCCGCTTCGGGCGCGCCGGATGAAATTTCAGTTGAGAAGTTGAAGAAGGGTTTATGGCGAAGAAGGGATCGGTGCTCGTCGTTGATGACGAGGAGATCATGCGCGATGTGTTAGAGACGCTGCTGTCGGCGGACGGCTATCGCGTTGACCTGGCGAAGACGGGCGAGGAGGGCATCGAAGCCTACGGCCGCCGCGCCTATGATACCGTTCTGCTTGACGTTTCGATGCCGGGCATGGGTGGCCTGCGCGCACTCGAAGAATTCTTAAAGATGGATTCGGAGGCCGTGGTGATCATGATCACGGCCGGCGCGACGTTTGATGTCGCCATCGGCGCGTGGGAGCGCGGCGCCTTCGGCTGCATTCGCAAGCCTTTTCAAAACGAGCAGATCACCGCGCGGGTCGAGGCCGGGATTACGCGGCGGCGCAAGGAAGAAGAACGGCAGACACTGCGGCGCGCGATGAGCCGCAGCGTCGATCGCGGCTCGATCATCGGGCACTCGGATAAGATGCAGGGGATTTTCCAACTCGTGGATCAGGTCGCGCCGGCACGCTCGACCGTGCTGATCACGGGCGAATCGGGAACGGGCAAAGAATTGATCGCCAAAGCGATTCACGAGCAGAGCCCGCGCGCCGCCAAATCTTTCGTCACCGTCAACTCTTCGAATATTCCTTCGGAGCTTCTCGAATCTGAGTTGTTCGGCCACACGCGCGGCGCCTTCACCGGCGCGGTGACGGCGAAGAAGGGTCTGTTCGAAGTCGCCGATGGCGGTTCTCTTTTCCTCGATGAGATCGGAGATATCCCGCCCGAAACGCAGGCGCGACTGCTGCGCGTGCTTCAGGAAAGAGAATTCACGCCGCTTGGCGATACCGCGCCGCGCCGCGTCGACGTGCGCATCATCGCCGCGACAAATATCGAGTTGAAAGAAGCCGTGCGGCAGGGGGCTTTCCGCGAAGACCTGTATTACAGGCTCGCCGTCGTGCCGATCGAGATGCCGCCCCTGCGCGATCGGCGTGAAGACGTCCTGCTGCTCGCGCAGCATTTTATCCGCAAGTACAATGAAGAGAATGGTCGAAGCGTTTCCGAACAAATCGCGCCGGAGGTGCTGGCGCTGCTCGAAGGCTACACATGGCCCGGCAATGTGCGCCAACTGGAAAACGTGATCGAACGGGCGGTGGTGATCGCGCCGGGAACCGAACTGACGCGCGAATGCCTGACGATCGAAATCACCGATCCGGAGAATACTCCCGGCGCTTCACAGGGCTCCGGCGTCGCTTCCACCCTCGACATCGGTCGCGGCGTAAACTTCTACGACGAGGTGCGGCGTTTCGAGATCGAGCTCATCCGTCGGGCGCTCGAACAGACAAACGGCCACCAATCGCGCGCCGCGCGCCTCCTGGGGATGAATGCGACGACGCTCAACTCCAAAATCAAAACCTATAATATTCAATTGCGTCCATAGCCCGCCAGGTCTCCGACCCGTGACCGTCAGGGCTGCACGCGATAGATGTCTCCGAAGGATTCGCGAAGAAACGGAATTATTCACTGAAGCGAGATCCTCGCCGGCGGTCGCCACCACATGAATAGCGCAAGCGAAGCAGTAGTAGAGCGGTTGAGCGAGCGTGAAGCGCGCTTCGATCAATGGCGCCGACAGGCGGGACTGGCACTCGCGCCGGCCGTTTTCATCGCCTTGATTTTGCTTCCTCTTCCAGGACTGAAACCCGAGGCGCACGCCCTGGCGGCCGTGATGGCGAGCGTGGTCGTGTTGTGGATCACAGAAGCGCTGCCGCTGCCCGTGACGGCGCTCCTCGGCGCTGCCGCGTGCGTCGTGCTGCGCGTGGCGCCGGCGAAGGACGTCTTCGCGCCGTTTGCCGATCCGCTGATGTTTCTCTTCATCGGCTCCTTTATCATCGCGCGCGCCATCTTCCTTCATCACCTCGACCGCCGGTTGGCCTTCGGCGTGCTCTCGCTCAGATGGGTCGGCGCGCGACCCGGAAGAATCCTTTTCGCGTTCGGCGCGGTGACCGCCTTCATCTCCGCGTGGATTTCCAACACCGCGACGACCGCGATGATGTTCGCCATCGGCATGGCGATCCTCGCTTTTCTCTTCGACAACGAACGCGCCGGCGGCAGCCCGATCAATCGCCGCTATGCGACGGGCCTGATGCTGATGACTTCATTTGCGGCGTCAATCGGCGGGCTGGCGACGCCGATCGGGACGCCGCCGAATGTCATCGGCCTCGGCTTTATCCGCCAACTGCTCGGCGTCGAGTTCTCTTTCTTTAAGTGGACGATCATTGGCGTGCCCGTCGTGGTCTGTCTCTTTCTCTATCTCTTCTTTTACCTCAACGCGCTGTGTCGCGCCGGAGTCCGCGAGATCGAGGGCAGCAGCGAAATGCTGCGGCGTGAGAAGGAGCGCCTTGGGCCGTGGACGCGCGGACAGAGATCAACACTGATCGCCTTTCTGACGACGGTCGCGCTCTGGATCGTGCCGGGAATTATCGCGCTGGTGGGGGGCGAAGGCGGAAGGGCTTATCAAACGATCAACCGGAGTCTGCCGGAAGCGGTCGCCGCGGTGGTGGGCGCGTCGCTGCTGTTCCTGCTGCCGGGGGATAAGGCGGGCGAAAAAGCGATCAACTGGGAGGAGGCGGTCAAGATAGACTGGGGCGTGGTACTGCTCTACGGCGGCGGGTTTGCGCTCGGCGTGCTCTCGTTTCAGACCGGACTGGCCGAGGCCGTCGGCAGAGGGTTGACCGGACTGCTGCCGGTGAGCGGCGGGCTGGGGCTGCTGTTCGCTTCGACGTTCGCCGCGGTGATCGTCTCCGAGGCCACATCGAATACGGCGTCGGCCAACATGGTCGTCCCCGTTGTGATCGCGATCGCGCGCGCGCAGGGCGTTGACCCGCTCGAACCGGCGCTCGGAGCGACCTTCGGGGCGAGCCTCGGCTTCATGCTTCCGGTCTCCACTCCCTGCAACGCCATCGTCTACGGTTCCGGCTACGTGCCGATCACACGGATGATACGCTACGGCATCCTGCTCGATATCGTCGGCCTCTTTGTGATCGTCGCGTTCGTCAGACTGCTCGTCCCATTCCTGCGCTAAGGCGGGGCCTCCGGTTGAATGTTAGCCATAGCAACTACATCCCATTACTCTGATTACGTCCGCTCGCGTAATCTCAGCCGTTGTTAAGACTTCCGACAAAGAAAAGTACCCGCGAGCTCGCGGGTACTTTTAGAACTTCTTTTTTATGTGACCCGATTTCCGACAGGCTTTATTGAGGTGGTGAAAATAATGGGGCGGGGCCTTCTGCCTGACTTCAACTTATTGTGACGCTAGCTCCATCGTCAGATGGAACAATTTGCTACTCGGATATACTATTATTCCATAAGGCGTTTTAGTCTCTGAAGCTTCTGGTCCTCTGATGCTGAAGGACATCTCGCGAAGCCTCGTTGCATTTGCCGGATTCATCGGTCTAAAGAGAAACTTCTCAGCTTGAATATAAATATCCTGTCTCTCATCGTCTGTGAGATGATCGAAGAGTTCCTCAAGGAGGGTCAACGCCGCGCTTCCGGCACCTTCCAGATCACCTGATAATTCGCTCGTCTCGATTGCTTGAGTCAGGGTTTCTTTAGCACGCTCGCTCTGTCCTTGGCGTACATAAATCTTCCCGAGCGTGACCAAAGCCTCACTCAGTAACGCCATATCATCCCCGCGTTTGAATGTATCTACGGCGGTCTGCGCAGCCATCAGCGCCTTCTCTAACTCACCTTGGGCCAAGTAAACCCTGGCAATAGATTCCATAGCTTGGGCAACATTCCCCTGATCTTTTAACTTCTCAAAATGCTGCAAGGCCCTGTCTAAAAATTTATGTGCCTCATCGTATTGACCTTGCGAGAAGTATAAATACCCGATGTTATTCTCGACGAACGCCGCGTATCTTTTGTGAGAAGCTTGTTCGAACAATTCCCCCGCTTTGGTATATTCATTGAGAGCAAATTGAAGATACTGCCTATTGTAGTCTGAACCATTAACGTTATTATTAACACCGAAACTCTCTTCC
>JANOGZ010000724.1:0-1202 GCA_031406255.1 Pyrinomonadaceae bacterium
GTCCATCATGGACACCGTCTTCCCACTTGAAATCCAGCGGGGGTAAAGGTTGAACCGGAGCAGCACATGGTGGGGCAAGTCATCTGCTTAAAGTCGTAAAATTGGGCCGCGCCTAACAACGCCATGCAGCCGACCGCGAAATAGCGTTGCCTTCATGCGCGAGACTTGTCGCTCCCGCAGTTGTGTGCGCGGCGGCTGATGGCGGGCGTTAGACGGCTGCGCGATACACTACAGCCTGTGTTATGTTGAAGATAAGGTGTTAACCTGATCAAGCACAAGATCACAAAAGACAAGTTATATATGAGACGAATTAATTACTGTTGCGCAAGCATGCCCTTTACACCATGTCTACTGCCAAGTTCCAGACGCAGACGCAGGCTAGGGAACCCGGCGACGGCGATAACTAGTCGCCGTCTGAGGGCATATTCTTGTGGGCGCGTTACACTCGCGAGCGTCCGATGAGCGACAAGCCCGACCCGAAGACCGCGGTTGAGCGCGACGCAAAGGAGCTGGCTGACAGCTTGGTCGAGGCGCTGCGTAACCCGGACCCGGAACGCGCCGCGGAGCGTGCCGCGTTCGAAGAGAAACAGGATCGGGACCGCCGCAAGGAGATCGAGGACTTCTACGAAGAGACGGGGCAGAAGCCGTTCAAGGAGACGGCGCGGGCACGCTCGATCCACGAGATGCATTTCGCGGCGTCGCTCGACCCGTGTCCAGGCTGCGGGACCCGGATTGACGCGCAGCAGCTCAGCCTCGCCGGAGGCGATGAAAGTTGGGCCTTGACCGGCAATTGCCCGCGCTGCGGGACGCCGCGCGCGTTTACGTTCCTTACGTATGGTGATCCGCTGAAGGCGCCTTGTCCTCGCGACGAGCTCGCCGGCCCGAAGCCATCCGAGATCATCCCTCCTGGCCAGTGGATCGCGGAGATCGATCGGCTGCTGCCGCTGTTGCGCCACGATCCGACGACGCTCGGCTACGAGGAGTGGAAGTTCAACCGTGACACCAGCAATCGCCTCCTCGTGTGCGTGAACGAGCTGCTCAAGTTCGTGCCGGCTGGCGTCAGCGACATCCCCGTCTCGACGTTATCCGGCGAGAAACGCGCCGATCGCAGCGCGCGGCCCGAGCATTACCAGCGCGCCTGGATCGAGGAGCAGCGTGCGCAGTGCCTGCGGCTGCACGAGAAGATCATCGCCGATCTGCCG
>JANOGZ010000785.1:0-6811 GCA_031406255.1 Pyrinomonadaceae bacterium
CTGCACCGTGTTGAAGATGTTGAAGAACTCGGCGCGAAATTCAAAACCGAGCCGCTCGGTGATCGGCGTCAGTTTCGCGACCGTCAGGTCGAGGTTGGTGCGGCTCGGTCCGCGGAAAGCGTTTCTGCCGAGCGGGCCATAGGTGCGCAGCGCCGGATTGGTCACGCACGGCAGACAGATCGAGCCGCCGAGCCCGGCATTGGTGAAGTTGGCCGGGTCGAAGTAGTAATTGCCCGTCCGTGACCTGAAGGTCTGCGGAGCCCGCGGGTCAAAGATACCGACCGCGCCGCCGATGAGATTTGCTCGCACGAGGTTAGGATCACCTGCGGCCGAAGGCCCGGGACGTGTTCCCGCCCGGCCCAAACCAGCAAAGACATCGAGCGGGAAGCCTGACCGATAGGTGAAGATCGGGTAGAGGCTGAATCCTTGCGTCAAGCGGCGCGGTAGAGAAGGCAACAAGCGTTCAAACGGCAAGTCCCATCCGCCGCTGAAGGTCACGCGGTGACGAATATCAAAATCCGAGTTAGCCCGAAACTGATCGAAATTGAAAGCCGGCACACGGCTGTTGCGGTTGCGGAAGCCCGACGCATTATCAATCGAATGGGCCCACGTATAGGCCAGAGTGAAATAGGTCGTGCCGAGGAAGCCGGTTTCGGAGGGCTGCTTGAGCAAGCTCAACTGCATGCTGTTGTAGTTGGCTGAGGCGACATTGCGAAATTCATCGAGGAAACTGAAGGAAAAAGCATCGTTCCCGGGTGTCGTGTTAAGGGTGCGGTTCGTCGTTCCCAGAATAAACGGATTTCGGTCGACGAGCGCCGTCAGGCCGCGCGCCGAACTGCCCACATAGCTCGCTTCACCCACCAGGTTTCTGACGATCTCGCGTTGGAGACTGAGATTGTACTGGTAGGTGTAGGGCGTACGCAGATTCGGATCGACGAAGAACACGCCGCCGCCGCCGAACGGCAGGAAGCCCGATGCCCCGAAGTCAATGTTGCTCGCCGGCGGGCGAGATGGGAAGGAGTTCGGAATCCCCGCGTTGGCGAACGGCTGCGAAAAGATATCGGGACCGGCCGGATCGAAAAACAGATCGGCAAAGCCGAAGAACGGAGCCTGTCCGTTGAACTGGAGATTGTCTTCTCCTTTGAGGATGTCGTAGAAGACGCCGATCCCACCGCGGATGCTCGTTTTGCCGTCTCCGAAGGGATCATAGGCGAATCCGAGACGCGGCGCGAAGTCGTTAAAGTCAGAGAAATTGGAGCCCTTCGGCGCGCCGGGGTCGCCGGGGAACAGGAGACCGATGGGCGCATTCGGAAAGCGCGTCGAGCGCTGCCCGGGGATGATCGTGAACGAGCGTCCCTGCCTGTCGAATTTAGGCTGGTTGTACTCGTAACGAAGCCCGAACGTCAGCGTCAGATTCCGGCGCACGCGCCACTCGTCCTGCCCGAAGACGTAGACCGATTTCGTGCGAATGTCGGAAGGTGCTTCGCCGAACTGGAGAAACTCATCGGGAAGACCGAAGAGAAAATCGGCCAGGTCATTGCCGGAGCCGATTCCTCCCAATGCCGCCGCGCCGCTAAAGAAGAAATTCCCGTTGACAAAGAAATCGAACACGGTGTTGTTCTGGTAGGCCGAATAGTTACCTCCAAACTTCATGCTGTGGTTTCCCTTAACCCACGAGAGTGAATCGTAGAAGTTGAAGGTATTGTTGATCAGAGTGGTCGGCCCCTGCGGGCTAAATCCGATCGTTGCGCCGCTGGCGAATGACAGGCGGGGCGGCCCCGTCGGGTTATCCGGTGTGACCCCGATCCCTAGCTCGGAAGCGGTGGGCAAATCGCGCGCCGGCACCGCCTGATTTTGGTTATCGCGCTGCGCCGTGAAACGAAAATCGTTGAGCACGGCGGAGGAGAACACGGTCGTATAAGCGATGTTGGCGTAGTAGCGCTTGGAGGTGGTCGAGATGGGATATCCGGATACATTGACTGCGCTAAAAGGCTGGATGGTAGGGTTATCGCTCGTGCCCAGCGTCACCCCGATTCGATCCGCCGATCTGACGTTGAAATCGAATTTGAGGGTCAGTTCATCACTGTCGTTGACCGCACTGCCCTGCGACGTCAGACGGCCCGCCGGAGACGTCGGAATCAAGTTCGCCCTGATGTAATTCTGGGCGACCGGGTTGATGCGCGACGGATCGATGATGCCCTGCGCCGCCAGGGCCGGGTTAGGTTGAAATGAAGGATTGGCTTGGAGGAAAGAGACGACGTTCGGGTCAGGCCCCGTTCGCGCCGCATTGGATCGTGAGAAGTCGCCACGAAGTTCGGCCGGGGTGAAGATGGTGACCGCGGCGGTCGTCTGATTCTGCACCTGCCGCTGGCCCTGATAGCTGACGAAGAAAAAGGCTTTATCGCGCCCGTCGTAAATACTCCGCCCGCCCTCGCCAAAACGCGGCAGAATAATGGGCCCGCCGACGGTGCCGCCAAACTGGTTGCGCTTCAGTATCTCGCGCGGCAGGCCGTTGAGATTATTGAAGAAAGAGTTGGCATTGAGCTTATCGTTGCGCAGGAATTCAAACACGCTGCCGTGCAGCTCGTTGGTCCCCGACTTGGTCACGACGCTGATAATGCCGCCAGCATTGCGTCCATACTCGGCCGTATAGTTGCTTGTGAGAAGGCGAAACTCGGCGACCGTATCCGGATTGGGGTTGAAGACGACGCGGTTGCTCAACAGATTGTTGTTGACCCCGCCGTCGAGCAGGAACGTGACGGAATCCGCGCGACCGCCGGCGATACTGAAGGACCCCCCGCCCGTGTCACTCGGATTGGTCTCAGAAACGCCCGGCTGCAGCAGCGCGAGTTGCAGGACGTTGCGACCGTTGAGCGGCAGGTTGACGATCGGCCGGCTCGTCACAGATTGTCCTAAAGTGGGATTGACCGTCTCCACCGCTGAGGCTTGTGACGTGACCTCCACCACCTCGGAAGCCGCGCCGACTTCCAGTACGGTGTCGATACGCAGCGACTGGTTAATTTGAAGCTTATTATCCTCGCTCACAAATCTTTTGAACCCTTGACGTTCGATTTCGACACGATAGGTCCCGATGGGCAGTGAGACGACCTGAAAGTCGCCTTCCCCATCGGTCACCGTATCGCGAGTGATTTGAGCGGTTTGAGTGCCGGTGTTGGTCACTGTGACCCTGGCGCCAGGAATCACCGCTCCCTGCTGATCAGCAACCGTCCCTAAAATCTTACCCGTCGCCTCCTGCGACCTCGCGGTGAGCTGCATCGTCAAAATAAAGCAGAGCGCTAACACTAACGCTGGCCAGCCTGATAGGTTTTTCATAGGACGCTCCAAGTTTGTAGACGAGCCCGGTACAAAACCGGTAGCTCAGGGTGGGAAATCTGTTTTATTCGCTGGTGCACTGGCGCGGCCAGCAATTTGTCGGCAGCGTTATGGACCACGCTATGCGACGGGTCGCCGCGATCTATCATCTGAGTCGTTGTCAGACGAGGATCTCAAGCCTCGTTTATTGCCGTAACAGCGGTAAGCCGATCGTTATGGTCAAGAGAGGTGGCGACGCCGGACTGCCGCGCTTGGGCCATCCATTTTTGTGAATCAAAATAATGAGGAGGCAATTATAGTTCCAGATTTTTGACCCGCCGCTTTCTCCGAAAAAGGGCTAAACTTAGGGAATTAAAAGATTACGCGAAACAATCGGGGGATCGGCTGATCCAAAAATTTGGAGTTATTCCAAATTTTTGGAAATGACGCGCGGTGACACTTGGCCGGAGGGAGGGTGTTAGAACTCAAATTATGACGGGATCTGTGGTAACGGGCGATTCAGCTGAGCCCTGGCTTTCATCGGCCCCAGGTCTTCAGCAATATCTGCTGGCAATCAGAACAACGAAGCGTTTTCCCGCCGCGGTGGCGGTTCTACTTGATCGTTTCGAGCAGGTGTCCGAGCTTCAGCTTTTTGGTGCGCAGGTAGAGTTTTGCGGCATCGGCCGATTCGACTTCAATGGCGACGCGTTCGACAACGTTCAGCCCGGCCTCTTTCATGGCAAGCAGCTTCAGTGGATTATTGGATAGAACACGCACCTTACACAAACCGAGATCAAACAGAATCTCAGCGCATTGCTTGTACTCGCGCAGATCGACGCCGAGACCGAGGCGCTCGTTCGCTTCCACCGTATCGGCGCCTTCGTCCTGCAAAGAGTACGCGCGAATCTTGTTGATGATGCCGATGCCGCGCCCTTCCTGGAGCTGGTAGACGATGGCCCCGCGCCCCTCCTGTTCGATCAGCTGCATCGCGAGGTGAAGCTGGCGACCACAGTCGCATTTGGTCGAACCGAAGACGTCACCTGTCAGGCATTGTGAGTGGATGCGCGCGAGCGTCGGGATATCGGCGCTCATCTCGCCTTTAAACAGAACGACGAACTCTTCTACGCTGGTGAGCGAGCGATAGCCGCCAATCTTGAACTCACCGATTTCCGTCGGCAGCCGTGCGACGGACACGCGCTCGATCGTGCGGGGCTGCGAGGCCCACGGACAGCCGACGGTCTTTTCTTCTTTCAATGTCAAACTCCTCAGGTAACTTCTAATTCTCAACGCCCCATGCGCGACATGCCGAAGCGAAAGCGAAACTCAATCACGGATCGCTGAGGGGGGAAACTGCGCGACGCGAGAGAGAGTGTGTGTGCGGTGATTATAGAAGCTGTTGCGAGCCGCGACAAGACACGAGGGCGACGCACACTACGGGGACGTCATTTAATTCGTTGCGCCGATTTTCGGCACGGTCTCATTGCCGCGCTGTGCCCGCACACGTTAAGATGCTCAGGCGCAAGCAGCGGAAGCGCACCTTTACCTGTCCGCGCGCTTGCGCCCAGCCCGCCGCTTTCGGCGCTGTTCGGGTGAATCGTGTCCAGCGAAGATTCAAAAACCGCATTGAGCAGAGAACCGAGAGAGACACACGGCACGGATGCCCATCCGGCGCTCGAACGACGTCCCGCCCTCGTCTTTTTACGCGGCGACCTGCTCGCGGCGCCGATACCGCTCGAACGCGACGAGGTGATACTCGGCCGCGCGCTCGAAGCGGACGTACGCGTCAATGACGCGCGCGTCTCACGTCTTCACGCGCGCATTACGATCGATCGTGATGCAGCGACGGGCGAGGCGAGCTACCGCATCGCCGATCTCGGCTCGACCAACGGCACGCTGCTCAATGGTCAGCCGGTGACGGAAACTTTCCTGCAGGATGGCGACAAGCTGACCATCGGCGAGCACCTCCTGCGCTTTGAGCTTCTCGATGATATTGACCACGAGTTTCAGCGACAGATTCATCGTCTCCTCGCGCACGACGAGCTGACCGGATTGCTGACGAGCAAATCATTCTTCTCGGAGCTTCGTCGTGAGGCCGCGCGCGCGGAGAGCGAAAACCGTCCGTTTTGCGTGCTGATGATGGATTTGGACCATTTCAAAGAAGTCAACGACCGGCTGGGCCATCTGGTTGGCAGCCAGACGCTGGAAGACATCGGTGACGTGATCACGCGCGCCTTGCGCGCGGGCGATGTGGCGGCGCGTTTCGGCGGCGAGGAGTTCGCCGCTTTTCTGCTCAACGCGGATTGTGAGCAGGGCCTGATCGCCGCCGAACGAGTGCGCACCGCGATCGAAGATCATCCCTTCTCGGCCACGCGGCGCGGCTCCTCAGCCGAAGCTGGGCCGCCGCTTCATATTACGATCAGCATCGGCGTCGCCGTCTTTCCCGGTGATACGCGCGATCCGATCGAACTCGTCGAACAGGCGGACACGGCCCTCTATCGCGCGAAGAACACGGGGCGCAACCGCGTCTGCGCCTACTGTCATGTGACACCGGAGCAAAAGACCACGGAGATCTCATCTCCCGCGCCCGCCATCCGCGCAGAATGAAAATCTTGCCGCATTGATAATATCTGTTATCATGTCGGCCGTTTCATCTCCCCCGTAATCCCCTCACTGCAGTTCTTAGAGTTTGCGATGAACGATGTCGTGAACTTCACTTAGGGTGTATCTCTCATGATGAATAGAGAAACGCTTCGCGGCGCCGCCCGCCTCACGATCATGCTTTGTGCGGTATGCGGTCTCGGGGGCAGCGCGGCGGCGTCGTCGGCCAGACTTTGAGCAACATCACGCAGCCGGGCGGACTCCTGAGCCAGACCGTCAACACGCTCGGGCAGACCGTCCAGCGCACGGTCGACCGGACGGGCAACATCGTCGAGCGCACGCTCGATACCACCGGCGGTGTGCTCAATCAGAGGACGCTCGGCAGCATCACCGGTCTCGGCGCGACAGTGCTGAGTGAGACGACCAACACTGCCGGGCAGACCCTGCGCCGCGTGAGAGACTCGTCCGGAGCCGTCATCGAAGTGACGCTCGATACGGCCGGGCGAATCATCAACTCGCGCGTCATCAGCCAGGCGACGGGAACGACGAGCACGCCGCCGAGATAACCGCGTCTGATCGCGTCGGAATGGTACGGGGACGCGCGCCGAAGAGGTGAGTAGCTGACTCTTCATTCTCTTACTGCGCCGATCCCCGCTCCGCTGGTCAAGCGAACGGGCCGGGCGGCATCTCGTGCCGCCCGGCCCCTTCTGGTCTCTGGCGCCTGCAAAATCCCTTTCGCCCTATCGGAGTAATGCGAAATCCCCGGCAGTTCAAACCATCCACGCGCGCGGGTCAGGCTTAAAGTATTTCTGCAACCGCGCGGCCGGTGGCGCGTGTAACCATTCGGACAGGGCGCGCGCGGGGTCGAGATTGTTTCCTGACGCCGTTCTTTGGTTGCGCC
>JANOGZ010000803.1:0-1778 GCA_031406255.1 Pyrinomonadaceae bacterium
ATCGTCGATACGCCGGGCCACGCCGACTTCGGCGGCGAGGTCGAGCGCGACATGAAGATGGTGGACGGCGTGATGCTGCTGGTTGATGCCGCCGAGGGGTGCCTGCCGCAGACGCGCTTCGTGCTGCGCAAAGCTCTCGAAGCGCGCCTGCCGGCGATCGCCGTCGTTAATAAGATAGATAGACACGACGCGCGTCCCTCCGAAGTCGTGGATGAAATCTACGAGCTGTTTATGGATCTCGATGCGACGGACGAGCAGATAGAGTTTCCGATCCTCTACGCCGTTTCGCGCGATGGAGTGGCGAAAAAGAATCTGTCGGACGACTCGACGGATCTGCGTCCGCTGTTCGACCAGATCGTGGCGACGATCCCCGCGCCAAAGGCGCTCCGCGACGACGCGCTACAGCTCCTCGTCGCGAATCTCGACTACAGCGACTATGTCGGGCGTCTCGCCATCGGGCGCATCTTCGCGGGCGAGATCGCAGCGGGGGACACGGTCGCGATCGTCAAACGTGACGGCGCGATTCAGAAAACGCGCGTCAAAGAACTCTACGTCTTCGAGGGGCTCAAGCGCGAGGCGGTCGCCAGCGCGCGCATGGGCGAGATCGTCGCGCTCGCCGGAATGGAAGGCATCGAGATCGGCGAAACCATCACGAGCGCCTTAAACCCGCAGGCCCTTCCCGTCATCGCGGTTGATGAGCCGACGATCTCGGTGATTTTCGGTGTTAATAACTCGCCTTTCGCCGGCCGCGAAGGAAGGTTCGTGACCTCGCGGCAAATCAAAGAGCGGCTCGACAAGGAAACGCTCGGCAACGTCGCGATCCGCGTCGAACCGACGGACTCGCCCGATCAATTCAAAGTTTCGGGGCGGGGCGAATTGCAGCTCGCGATCTTGATCGAGATGATGCGGCGCGAAGGCTACGAGCTTCAGGTCTCGAAGCCGGAAGTGATCACGCGACGCCGCGATGACGGGGCGACGCTCGAGCCGATCGAAGCGGTCGTGGTTGATTGTCCGGATGAATTCATCGGCGTCGTCACCGAAGCGCTCGGCCGACGAAAAGGGCAGATGATGAAGATGGTCAATCACGGCACGGGGCGCGTGCGTCTCGAATTCGAAACGCCCTCGCGCGGCCTGATCGGTTTTCGCAGCGAGTTTCTGACGGAGACCAAGGGGACGGGGCTGCTGAATACGCTTTTCCTGCGGTGGGGCGAGTGGCAGGGGGCGATGCGCGGGCGCTCGACCGGGTCGCTCGTCGCCGACCGGATGGGCGAGACGAATACTTACGCGCTCTACAATCTGCAGGAGCGCGGGACGCTGTTTGCGCGCCCGGGCGCGAAAGTCTATGAAGGAATGATCATCGGCGAGAACGCGCGCGCCGTCGACCTCGACGTCAACGCGATCAAGGAGAAGAAGCTGACCAACATGCGCGCGTCGTCGTCTGAGGAAGCGATGCGGCTCGTGCCGGTCAAAGAGCTTTCGCTCGAACAGGCGCTGGAATTCATCGCTGATGATGAGCTGGTCGAGGTAACACCGCAGACGATTCGCCTGCGCAAACGCGTGCTGAAGCCGAACGAGCGGCCGAAGAAGAAAGAGTCGTGAGGGGCGCGTCGAGTGCGCGCGCAGCCTTAGATCGTCGGATTCCATGAGTCAAGACACAGTGTGGTCAGTGACTCAGTGCTGCCGACGCGGTAGATGTTGAGGCTGCTGAGCGGCGGCGCATACATGTGTAATGTGATCAAATCCTGACCGCTCACCTCCGGGTTGCCGAGTTGATGGAT
>JANOGZ010000820.1:0-3671 GCA_031406255.1 Pyrinomonadaceae bacterium
CTAACGCCGGAATTGAGCGGCGCGCACGGATTACCGATGATGAGAGACTATCTTGTTGCACGTCCGCTCCACTGACTTGTTAGATTACGCGGGAAGGATACTACCTGATCTTGTATTCTCTTCCTGCTTCTTTTTTGCTATTCCATTAAATCACCTTCTCTAACATCCTGGCTGAGATTTCTTTTAATATCTTCGCGCATACCATAGCTGTTATGTTATGCGAATCCATCTGAGGATTGAATTCAACTATATCCGCTCCGACGACGGGTTGTCCCACTCTCTGAATCAGATCAATTACCTGTCTGGTAGATAGCCCTCCCGGCTCACGGTGCGATACTCCCGGGGCATACGCCGGGTCTAAGCCGTCCATGTCAACGGAGATGTAAACGGGCGTGTCAAAACTTAACTCTAAATTATCTTGCCAATCTTTCATTTCAATTATTTCTACTCCAAAGCGCGCGGCTTGCTCTCGCTGATGTCCATTTATCGTGCGAATCCCGACCTGCACCAGCCGTTTGACAAGTTTCGCTTCCATGATTCTGGCGAACGGAGAAGCGTGAGAATACCTGTTACCTTGAAACTCATCGTAAAGGTCAGGATGGGCGTCAAAGTGGAGTACGCTCAAACTCGGATACCGCTTCGATACTGCCCTGATGATGGGGTAGGTGATTGAATGATCTCCACCAAGCGATAGTGGACGAAGATTGTGAGAGAGTAGAGATGCAATTGAGGACTCAATCGCTGCCATCATATCTTGACCGGAGACTGGAAGGACATCTCCCGCGTCGAAGAAAATATGCGGCTGACCCAAGTCTATGCCTGACTCGCTCCAGAGATTTGAAGATTCCGAGTAAAACGCTTCTCTAATTAATGGTGGCGCATCAGCAGTGCCGCGCATAAAAGAGGAATTATCGTCATAGCGGAAACCGACAATGCCGAGCTTACAAAGTTCCATACTATTGCCTGGAAAGTCTATCTTGATCAGTGCTCACTTCAACAAGCCGGACAGCCAGTGCATGACGTTTAGCGCCAACTGCCGATCATCATTGCCGGGGACGTTCATCCCCATTTTGAACTCCCGCTGCTGCTCTCCGTCTTTAAACCGGATGACCTGCGCTGAAAACATCGCCGCCTCCGCCATGATCACCAGCCTGCCCTTGCCAAACTTCATGGCGATCCCCTGAGCACGACCGCCCACGGGACTGGCGTGGGCTGCGCTGGTTCTGTTCTTCTGCGTGCCGGTGCTTGCAGCCGCCGCGTCAAACGCGGCTTGCAGTTCCTTACGGGATGGCGATTCGTAAGCTGTAGGGCCGAGCTTCAGAAGCGCGATGGCGTCGTCCGGCACGCTCAACGATTGGCCTGTGAACGCCACAACACGCTTCACCTGCTCCGAAGGGTCGCGGCCCCGCAGCAGCGGGTGGTCTCCGATGAGCCCGTTCTCCCGGGAGAAAACCAGGGTCGTCGGGTTTCCCTCGGAGTTTGCGAGATCGAACACAAAGCCCTTGCCCATATCCACGTTGAACCGTTTCGCAAGTATTTCGGCGGCACTCCCGAGCGGCGCGTGGTCTGCGATCAGCAGCAGAGAGCCGCCCGCGCGGACCCAGTCACGCACGACATCACACTCCTGTTCCGTGAAGGCCGGCCCCGAAGTATCGTCTGTGGCATCAGCGGCCTGCGCGTTGGAGATCACCAGCACGCGGACGCCCGTGAGGCTCCCTTTCTCAAACTTCTTCATTCCAGGCAGCACCCGGTAACCGTCGCCCCTGAGGAGCTCAGCAAACGGCTTGTAGCGGCCTTCAGCGGTGTGAAAGTTGGAGTGCGCCTCATCGATAGACACCGTCGGATGATTCCGCGTATAGGCCGGGCGCGGCACGGAGGCGCTGAAGCCGGGATCGGCCATCTGCTGCGCGTGGATTCCCGTGCTCGGCAGTAAAACGGCTGTGGCGCACAGAGCAATTCCGACGAGAATGGGTGAGATCGCTTTTTTCATGTGAAACCGCATCCTTCGCTGAAAGGTATTACCTTCAGGCCAGTCAACAATTCTTTTGATTTTTAATATTCATCCCCAAGGATATTCGGCTAGATCTAGCGTGCCATACCTTGAGGGTGAATCATCTAAATAAACAGTCCAATGTAGTAATGGATTGAAGTCCTTTATTGCTTCTCCTTTGGGCACATTAATGCGCCAGCTGCTCTGAGCTGCCCCCATTTTGAGTACCACGTGAAAGGTTAGATTCTCAAGGTTGTTAGCTTCGATTCCTTCTGCCTGTAAAGCGCAAAGAATTCGCTCGGCGTTCGGTAATCCAAACTGCTATGCCGACGCTCCTGATTATAATGCCGTCTCCTCCTTTCGATCACTACTTTTGCCTCTCCCAAGTTACGAAACCATTCGACATTCAAACCCTCATCTCGCAGTCGCCCGTTGAAGCTTTCTCCAACTGCATTCTCCCACCGATGTCCCGGCTCGATATAAAGCGTCTTGATGCTTTGTTCACCCAACCATTGCCTCACCCGCGCGGCGACGAACTCCGGCCCGTTGTCTGAGCGCAGGTGTTCGGGCACACCACGCTCGGCGATTAATGCTGCCAGCACACTGAGCACTTTGCCTGATCTGATCGAGGTGGCCGCCTCCACCGCCAGGCTCTCTCTCGTGTATTCATCAACCACAGTCAGGATTTTCAACTTTTGCCCAGTGGCGCAGCGGTCGAACACAAAATCATATGTCCAGACATGGTTCGGTCTCATTGCTCGCGAGCACATGGTTGTGGCTTGGCCTCGGCGCAGCCTTCCGGGTCGGCGCTCTCGGCAGCGAAAGCTGTTCCTGCTGCCAGAGCCGATGCACTCGCTGGTGATTGATCCGCGCGCCATCTCTTCTCAGCACGGCGCATACTCGACGATACCCGTAACGTGGATGCTCGCGCGCTATCTCACGTAGCCGCTGGCGCAACTCCTGATCTCTGCGGCGAGAGTGGTAACGTGTCCCTGTCCGACTGATTCCGACCAGTTGACAACTGCGCCGCTCGCTGACATGCAGATCTTTCAACTGCGCGACTACTTCTCGCCTGGCAGCAGCGTCTACCACTTTTTTGCGAGCACTTCTTTCATCGCGTCGATCTCGATGTCGCGCTCGGCCAGCAGACGTTTCAATCGGGCGTTTTCACGCTCCAACTCGCGCAAGCGTCTGGTGTCTGAGATTTCGATGCCACCATACTTCTGTCGCCATTTGTAGAAGGTGTTCTCCGAGATGCTAGGGGCACGACAGACGGCGCTGATGGTCTGGTGGTTCTTCTCCGCCTCTCGTAAAATGCTGATGATCTGCTCCTCGCTAAACTTCGATTGCTTCATGGAAGAATCTCCTCTGGAAGTTGGGAGATTCTAACCTATTGGCTGGTACTCAAATCGGGGAGCATGTCAGCTCGTCAGTCATATGAGTTGCGAGAAGTGAGTGATTCCTATGGAGAGCCTAAGAATCCCCTGTTGAAAGAATTCTTACGCCTAATGGGTGTCAATCCTAAAGGGAGAGAGTTCATAACATCGGGTGAGGCTCATACTTGGGTGGGCAATCATCCTGAGTTGCTAAATTATGCCCCGATCAAAGAAGAGATGGAGAGAATAGATAAAGCTTACAAAAGAATTGATGAGGAGCTTAAGCGTACAACAAAGGAACTTGA
>JANOGZ010000879.1:0-1444 GCA_031406255.1 Pyrinomonadaceae bacterium
CGCGATTTACAATGACCAGGAAGGCGCGTCTGTCAGATGGCGCAGGGTCAAGAAGTTTTACTGTTCGGGAGTTCTGGGTAAAGCTTCGGTGTCCGCTCTGTTCATTCCGTATTTTATTTTCGGCGGATTGGCGGCGGACCTTCTGAAAGGCAGAAACCCGGCGCGACGCTATACCGAATACAAAAAATCGAGGGGCATGTCGATCACCCACGACTGGTTCGACTGGTTGGGCGGGTATCCCTTTGAAGTCGCCAGGCCGGAAGAGGTTTTCAGGTTCTACGCTGACCGCGGGTTCGTGCTGGATAATCTGGCGACCTGCGGAGGGGGTTTGGGAAACAATCAATTCGTTTTTATCAGGCAATGACTAAGATCGCTTTTCTAATTCGTTCTCTCGGTTATGGCGGAGCGGAGAGACAGTTGGTGGCATTGGTCAGTGGACTTGACAGCGAGCGCTTTGATGTAACAGTGCTGCAATTTTATGCGGGCGGCGCTCTTGAGAAAGAGTTGAGAGATCGCGGCGTCCGCCTGATCTCCCTGGAAAAGCGGGGCCGCTGGGATTTATGCGGATTCCTGTGGCGGCTTATTCGTCGATTGCGAGCGATACGACCCGACGTGCTCCACGGATATCTCGGGATACCGAATCTGCTGACCATCTTTTTGAAGCCTTTCCTGTCGGGCACACGAATGATCTGGGGCATTCGCGCTTCCAATGTGGATGCCAGTCGTTATGACTGGCTGGTGCGTCTGACATTCCAACTGGAGCGCGTGCTGGCTCGTTTCGCTGACTGCCTTGTCATCAACTCCAACGCCGGCCGCGCATATCACTTGGCGCATGGATTTCCGCCGCAGAAAATGGTGGTGATCCCCAACGGCATCGATACTGCACGCTTCAGGCCGGACGCGCGGGCCGGGCAACAACTCCGCACGGAATGGGGAGTTTTCGGGGAAGCGATTTTGATCGGCCTGGTGGGGCGCCTCGATCCGATGAAAGACCATCCAACTTTCTTGAAGGCGGCGGCCCTGTTAAGCGATAAAAGGGGGGACGTTCGCTTTGTCTGCGTGGGCGCTGGCCCGGAGAGCTATGCGCGGGAGTTGCGCGCGTTGGCCGCCCGCCTGGGCATCGCTGAGAAAGTCGTCTGGGCCGGGCCGCACGCGGATATGGCGGCCGTCCATAATGCGCTAAGCCTAGCTTCCTCTTCATCTTCCTACGGCGAGGGGTTCCCAAACGTGATTGGAGAAGCGATGGCTTGTGGTGTACCTTGTGTCGTGACCGATGTGGGTGATTCGGCGTGGGTGGTAGGTGAGACCGGCGCCGTCGCGCCTCCCCAACATCCGGAGGCCCTGGCGGCCGGATGGACGGCGCTTTTGGAGAAAGATACTCGCTCGTTAGGTTTAAAGGCGCGGGCGCGGATAGTAGAGAATTTCAGTGTGGAGCGACTTGTTG
>JANOGZ010000898.1:0-1086 GCA_031406255.1 Pyrinomonadaceae bacterium
GCCTGTTGTCCGCGATCGGAATCGCCGGCATGGACCGCATGGTGCGCGCCAACGTCATCGCGACGTCCGGTCGCGCCATCGAGGCGGCGGGTGACGTCGCGGCGGCGTTATCCTACTTCTTCCTCCTCGCTCTTTTTCCGCTGCTGCTCTTCCTGATGGCGATGCTCGGTTATTTCGCTGAAGCGGGAACCGAGCTGCGCAGCAGCCTTCTCAGCTATCTGAGCAAGATGATGCCCCGCGCGGCGTCGGCGCTGATTTATACGACTGTTGAAGAGATCACCAAAAACAGTGACGGAAGCAAGCTTTCGTTCGGCCTGCTGGCGGCGCTGTGGTTTGCCTCCTACGGAATGGGAGCAATCAGCGAAACGCTCAACAGCGCGTATGGCGTCAGGGAATCGCGCCCGTGGTGGAGAATACGCCTAACGGCCGTCGCCCTCACGATCGCCCTCGCGATATTGATCATCGCGGCGCTCACGCTCGTGCTTTACGGCGGTGAGATCGGCGAGGGAATGGCGAACCGCTTCGGTCTGGGTGAGTTGTTCACATTCACGTGGAAGATTCTGCAATTGCCGATCATACTCGCCTTCGTGCTCCTGGCCTTCGCTTTAATCTACTATTTTGCGCCGGATCTTTATGAGCAGAAGTGGTACTGGATCACCCCCGGCTCGGTCGCCGGCATCGCGTTGTGGCTCCTCGTCTCTTTTGTCTTTCGCCTCTACCTGCGCTACTTCGACTCGTACAGCATCACATACGGCTCGCTCGGAGCGGTGATTATTCTGATGTTATGGTTTTATCTGAGCGGCGCCGCGATTCTGATCGGCGGCCAGATCAATGCCGAGATCGAGAATGCGGCGGCCGAAGCAGGAACGCCCGAGGCGAAATTGCACGGAGAAAAAGCCCCTTCCTGAACGTCATCACCGGATGATTCGGTACAGCGCAAGCGAGCTCACCCGGTCTCATCAACAGCAGTCAGCCATCAGTGGTCAGTGGTCAGCCGGTCATGTGTGGTGTCGATCTTTGGGCGCCGGCGCACGCTTCTTTATGTTAGCTGACTGCTCAACGCTTACGATTCGTGAAGGTTCTTCG
>JANOGZ010000969.1:0-2728 GCA_031406255.1 Pyrinomonadaceae bacterium
CCCGCAGCCACAAGTATTAGTGGCATTGGGATTGTTGAAACTAAAACCTTTACCAGTAAGACTATCATCAAAGTCAACTACCATGCCCTTTAGATAGATGGCACTTTTGTTCCCGGTAAGTATTGAGTTTATCGACGCTCACTTTTAAGCCGGAGATGACTATTTCATAACCTCAGCACCGTCTTCACTCACTGTTTTTCTATCGATGACGGATCGTCGCCCCGGCCTTCTCTTCCGCGTCGTCCCCTGCCTCGCTTATCTTCCCTCATCTGCTTAAACCGCTGCCACTGTTCGGGCGTGAGCACTTTCTGCAGACGCTCATCGGCCTGTCGCCGAATCTCGCTGATCCGCGGCTCGGATTCTTTGCGCAGCGCCTGCAACTGCTCGCGTGTGTCGCCGAGTATCTGTTGGACTTGAGACTTCTGCTCCCCGCTGATTTGTAAGCTGTCAAGCATCTGCTCGAAACGGTCCTGTCTGCTCACCGGCCCGCCGCCCCTTGACCATCCGCGATAGGCGTTCAAGGCGAGTGCGCCCGCCGCACAGCCGAGCAGAAATATGATTACCGCCGCGGCCCGAATCTGCCATCTGTTTTTACTGATCTGGTCCATAATTCACCTCAGGGTATCTTCATCCGAAATTTACCTGATTCCTGTGTGAAGGCTCTCGTGGGCCTCCTGACAGGTAAGACACCGCGCCTCCTTGAACGGTTACAACGCGGTATCGACAGGCAGACGACACGACGGACAGTGCGATCGCTTTCACCGTAACTTTTTCCGCCCCGGAGGTGTCTACAAGCAACAAGTGGGGGAAGCCGGGTTGAGAACCATCACACATTCGCATTTAACTACCGCACTATTATCGCTCCTGCTCGGAGCAGTGTCGGTCGTTGCGCAAACTGCTGGGTTGGCCGACCCTCGTCTCCACCACCGCCATCATCGGCTCGGTGATCTTCTCGGCGGCTGTCGGAATCTTCTTCGGTTACTACCCCGCACGGAAGGCGGCCGGACTTGACCCGATCGAGGCCCTACGCTACGAATGATGTTTTACATCCTCAGTTCAGGATGCCTGGAGGCAGATCTAATCCGGCATCCGGCCTTAGGCTTTCATTCCGGAGCAAGTATTATGCAATTACTGTTTCTCTTCATGTCCCTCGTAGCTCCCTATCTGGTACTCACCGCGGCGGACCGGTGGCTTACCGGCTACAAAATCACTCCGCCGGCACGTGCCAGAGTGGGCCTCTCGCTCTTCCTGATTTTCACGTCCACCGGGCATTTCTTCAGAACTGGAGAAATGTCAGAGATGTTGCCGCCACTCGTCCCATACCGCATCGAAATTATTTACCTTACCGGAGTACTGGAGTTGCTCGGAGCCATCGGTATATGGGTTCCCCGACTGATGAGACTGACAGGTCTTTGTCTAATCCTGATGCTCATCGGTCTTCTACCCGCTAACATCTATTCCGCCATCAATCGGGTTGATTTCGGAGGTCATGGAGCTGGCCCTGCTTATTTACTTGTGAGAGTACCATTCCAGTTGTTTGTGATCTGGTGGGCCTATTTCGCGACAGAGCAACGTTGGTTCAACCGGACGGATGAGCCTACTTCTTAAACTCCAACGCCGCAGGCGCGCCGGCTATTTTGGCGTCGGGCGCGCACGCACTGGAACACCGGGGGACCGGGTTTCGTATTTCGCTCGTAGTAAGAAACCTAACGGCAGGGGAGAACGGAGTATGAAAAGGGTATTGTTTCCAATTATCACCCTTGTGAGTTTGTTAATAACGCCCCAGATCGGGTGTTCCCAGTCAGTGCCTACTTCGACAGTAACCGAAGGGGCAAATTCCATCCAGCACAAACCGCGCGGCGTCGAGGGGCAGGTTTTAACCTCAACGGAGATGCCTGCCGTCCGCCTCGAATTCGACAAAGGGTTCAAGTACGTCGGCAGCCAAAGTTTTATTCTCTATGATGTCGCCTCCGCCGAGCAGCACTTCTTTGTTGATGCTGACGCGCAGGGTCGGATCAAGCGCTTCTACTGGGTGCAGTTTGAAGGTTATTTGCCGAATAACACCCACGCCTATGATTACAGGGTCAACAAAGCGGTAGAAATCGGGGGGCTCGATTTCATCGCCGATGCTTATGCAAGAAATATCAAAGCTAACGCTGGTCGTCCTGACTCTGACGGCAGTCGTGCCCGCGCTTTCCTGGAAGGCAAAGGCTATCGCATGGCGAGTGATGATGTTATGTCGCAACGCCTCGTTCATCTGGTTGATAAGGCCAGGCGCAATGAGTTGATGATTATTTACACGGAGGATTTAGGTGGCATGGGGCTCACGGCAGCCGATCTGGCGAAGGGTGGCCGTGCCGCCGCGCGCTGGGATGAAGTCGCCACAGGGCTTCTCGAACGGGCTTTGAAAAATATGAAAATGGCGCGGTGATGCTCCCCAGAAGTTAAACTCCCGCAGATAACAGCACGTTTCACAGGTCGATCGAACCGACCCCCGATAGCCTTGCTCTTGAAATGTTCCCTTGCATCGTAGCTTGAACGTAAGCGCCGACTACGCTCGAAGGACTCGTGCGGCGACTGTCGCGGCGGGGCCTGGGGCTTAACAGAGCAGCGCAGCAAAAAACCGCCTGTTGAAGGAATCTTAGTGCTCGGCTAGGGGAGCAAATGGTGGGGCACGGGTTGTAATCAAGCTACGTGACAACACCAGGCTGAAGGGCTTCGTCAGCGA
>JANOGZ010000990.1:0-4455 GCA_031406255.1 Pyrinomonadaceae bacterium
GCGTGGGATCGGCCTCGTCGAGTCTGCCGACGACATCAGGAACATCGTCGTCAAAACGGGCAAGGAAGGTGTCCCCGTCTATGTGCGAGATTTGGGTGAAGTCGTCATCGGCGCGACCGTCAGACAGGGCGCGGTGACGGCAGACGGCGAAGGCGAGATCGTCGCCGGCATCGCCATGATGCTCAAGGGGGAGAATTCGCGCACCGTCGTCGAGCGCGTCAAGGAGCGCGTCGAGCAGATTAAGAAGACGCTGCCCGTAGGCGTGGAACTGATCCCTTTCTATGACCGGACGGAACTGGTTGACCGCACCATCCACACCGTCGCCAGGAACCTGATCGAGGGCGCGCTGCTCGTCATCGTCGTTCTCATCCTTCTGCTCGGCAACTGGCGCGGCGCGATGCTTGTCGCGACCATCATTCCGCTCTCGATGCTCTTTGCGGCGATCCTGATGCGCGCCTTTAACGTGTCGGGGAACTTGATGTCTCTCGGCGCGCTCGACTTCGGACTGATCGTGGACGGCGCGGTGGTGATGGTCGAAAACACGGTCAGGCGACGCGCCGAAGCGCAGCAGCACGGGTCACAAGAACCGCCCGAGCGGACGATCCTCGACGCCTGCATGGAAGTCGGTCGCCCCGTCGTCTTCGCCGTCGCGATCATCGCCATCGTGTATTTGCCGATCCTCTCCCTGACCGGCATCGAAGGCAAGATGTTCAAGCCGATGGCGTTGACGGTCGTCTTCGCGCTCCTGGGCTCCCTCATCCTATCGCTCACCTACGTCCCCGCGGCGATGACATTCATCCTGCGCGGGCACGTCGCCGAAACCGAGAGCTTCCTGATCCGCTACGCGAAACGCGCCTACCGCCCGGCGCTGGGATTCATGACCCGTTGGCGCGCGCAAGGATTGGCGGTGGCGACCGCGCTGGTGGTAACGAGCGTCGTTATCTTCCCGCTACTCGGCTCCGAATTCATCCCGCGCCTGGACGAGGGGGCGCTCGCGCTGCAAGTGCAGCAACTGCCGAGCGTGTCCCTGACGCAGTCCGTCAACACCACCACCCAGGTGGAGAAGGTGCTGAAAAGCTTTCCCGAAGTGACCAAGGTGGTGTCGAAAACGGGGCGCGCCGAGGTCGCCACCGACCCGATGAGCATCGACTTCAGCGACCTCTACGTCGAACTTAAGTCGCCGTCAGAGTGGACCACCGCGCGCACGAAGGCGGAGTTAGTTGAGAAGATGTCGAAGGCGGTCGAAGACGGTGTGCCGAACGCTTCTTTCAGCTTCTCACAACCAATCGAGCTGCGCGTCTCCGAACTCATCTCGGGCGTACGCTCAGACCTCGCGATAAAACTGTTCGGCGACGACCTCGACACACTCAAGGAGACGGCGGACCGGATCGCAGGCGTAGTCCAAAAGGTGCGCGGCGCCGAGGACGTGAAGGTGGAGGCGACGACGGGACTGCCACAACTCCAGATCAAACCGGACCGCGCGGTAATAGCCCGCTACGGCCTTGGAGTCGAGGACGTGAACGACCTGGTGGAAGCGCTCGTCGCCGGGAAAGACGCCGGACTCGTCTATGAAGGGGAGCAGCGTTACAACATGGTCGTCCGCCTCGCCGACGAGGCGAGCCGCGACCTTGAAACGATCAAGAACTTGATGGTGGCCGCGCCTTCCGGGGCACGCATCCCACTCTCGGAGATCGCCGACATCGCACTCGTCGAAGGCCCGTCGCAGATTTCGCGCGAGGACACGCGCCGCCGTATCGGCGTCGAACTCAACGTGCGCGGGCGCGACATCGGCAGCTTCGTCCAGGAGGCGCAGGAGCGCATCGCTCGCGAAGTACAGATTCCGCCCGGGTATTATCTAACGTGGGGCGGGACTTTCGAGAATTTACAGCGCGCGTCGGCGCGCCTCCTCATCGTCGTGCCGCTCGCCTTGTTCCTGATCTTCATCCTGCTCTTCACGACATTCGGCTCGGTTAGGCAGGCACTCCTCATCTACACCGGCATTCCGTTCGCGGTTGTTGGCGGCATCTTCGCGCTCGCCTTGCGCGGCATGCCGTTCTCGATCTCGGCCGGCGTCGGCTTTATCGCGCTGTTCGGCGTTGCGGTCTTAAACGGCGTCGTGATGGTCAGCTACATCAACCATCTGCGTCAGGAAGGGCGCTCCGTCATGGAAGCGGTGCATGAGGGCGCGATGATTCGTCTGCGCCCCGTGCTGATGACGGCTCTGGTCGCCAGCCTCGGATTCATCCCGATGGCTCTTGCGACTTCCGCCGGTGCGGAGGTGCAACGCCCGCTCGCGACCGTCGTGATCGGCGGACTTATTACGTCAACGCTGCTGACCCTTTTGATCCTGCCGACGCTCTACGGGTGGTTTGAGAGCAGAAACAAGGAGGGGTTATGAAACGCGCGCAGATCTTAATTTTGTTTTTAGTGCTACTAATTCATGTCACTGCTAATGGTCAAAGCAGGGAAACCGCCCGCGCCGATGTAGTGGACAAAATAGTGGCGACTGTCAACGGCGGACTTATAACTTATACGGATCTCCTGTGGCAGTTGGCTCTTCAGCCTGACACCCCTCTCGACAATCCACGTTCGGAAGGCCTCCAACGCGCGTTGGAAATTGTTATTGACCAGCGACTCATCGCACAAGAGGGGGACAGGCTGCCGTCCATTACTCCAAAGAATGAGGAGGTAGAGGCGGCGCTCGCCGAACTCATTCGACGTTTTCCATCTCGCGATGAATTTCAGCAGCGAGTCAGCCTCGTTGGTCTGACAGCCGAACAGCTAAGGGAGATCGTGCGCGAGCGCGTTGAAATCGAAAAGTATCTCGATTTTCGTTTCCGCTCGTTTACGTTGGTGACTACACAAGAGGCGGAGGACTATTACCGTGAAGTGTATGTGCCGCGCTTTCGAGGGCGCTCGCCGGGTCGCATTGTGCCTAAACTTGAGGAAGTGCATACCGAAATCGAGAAGACGCTTACAGAAAGCAAGATCGAATCAGCCACTGGAGCTTTTATAGATGAGGCGCGGCTCCGCGCCGAGATCGTCATCTTAAATCCGGTGTGATTATTTCGTAGTTTCCCCACACCGATATGCACGGAAGTTACTGAATGACGACACCTACAGTTTCAATTCTGCGGAATTATATGAGGCGGTGCGGTCTCATCCGGGCGCTTGTAATATCGGTGTGGCTAGCCTTTATGTGTTTCTGGATGCCAGGGACATTGTCCACACGAGCACAGGTAGTATCAGCGCGAGCGGGAAGGGTGACACGCACCGAGGGTGAAGTCTTGCTCCAATGTGTAAACGAGAAAGAGATCCGGCAACTGCCGAAGGGCGTGCAACTCCATGATGGTGACGTCGTGCTGACGACCGGAAATGCACGTGCTGCGTGGGCTCTCAACCCAAATTCATATGTGCAGGTTGGCGCCGATTCCTACGTGCGGGTTTACCGGACGAAACTCGACGAGATGCACTTTGACATCGAACGCGGCGAGGTGATCGTCATCGTTCGTGCTCTCAGGAACGGGGCGGCGCTGGTGCTCCACACGCCTCCCGGGCTGCTTACAGTTCACAAGCCGGGCCGCTACCGCTTTCGCGTCGCGACGAACGGCGAAACGGAGGCCGCTGTCGTGAAGGGCGAGCTGCGGTATGTCGATAAAGGGAAAGTAACCAGTTTGAAGAGGCGCATGAGAGTTAATTTCTACAAAGTACAGAGGAAAGTTACTCATGGGGCATAACCACACGCAACGCGGGGCCATTACACGCTTTCAGTTGTGTCAGCCTGATTTGGTGTGGCGGTTGGTTTATATAAGGCCAGATGTCGAATCTACTGGGCGTTTGGACGCTTTCATGGGTGGCACCCGGCTTGCTTCTGACGGAAGGATTTAGTTGGGAGGCTTTTTGTGGTTTTCTAACCCACGAAATTCGTCACAAAGATGATAAAAACCGAAGTCTATCCAGTGTGGCAAAGCATTAGGGGCGCAGCGGCGGTCGAAACCGAGACGCCGCAGGTGTCTGATTACAAATTGGCGCAAAAGGCCGCTAAGGGTGAGATGGAGGCCTTTTCAGAGCTGTATACGCGCCACAGTCGCCGTGTCTATTCCCTGTGCCTGCGCATGACCTCAAACATTGCGGAGGCCGAAGACCTCGCCCAGGAGGTTTTCATCCAGCTCTTTCGCAAAATTGGAAGCTTCCGGGGCGAATCGGCTTTCACCACGTGGCTGCATCGTCTGACGGTCAATCAGGTGCTGATGCACTTTCGCAAGCGCGGCGTGCGTCTGGAGCAGACGACCGACGATGGCGAGACTCCGGTTCAAATCGTGAAAGGCACGGAGAATCCGAACGCGATGCCGGTGGTGGATCGGATCGCGCTCGACAAGGCCATCGCGCAACTGCCGCCGGGATACCGCACCGTCTTCGTCCTTCATGATATCGAGGGACACGAACACGAAGAGA
>JANOGZ010001010.1:0-7829 GCA_031406255.1 Pyrinomonadaceae bacterium
GAAGTCTCCGGCGGAACCCCACTGTTTGGAGCTGTAGATGGTGGAGAAAACCTCTGCGGTGCTCTTGGTGCGGTTGCGTGCGCCACGGGCGCGGTGATATAGGCGCTTCGCCCAATTGGGGGCGAGGTTTTGTCATGTATTTCACCATGCGGTGATGGGGCATGGTGTTCTATTACGAGACAGCCACCCTCCAGGCGCGTGCTCCGGCGTTTATCAGGCGAACGCAGGCCTGAGGGTCAATACGTCAGGATTCGGGCCTATTCGTGCTGCAATTGTGATATATGACGATTTCCCTCAAATTTCCCCGAAAGGATCGGTGGAGAGGGTTATATCGTTGAGGATTTCATAGAGGTCGGGGGCGTCGTGTCGTGAGGTTTGGCGTGTCTGGGGGACGGCAGAAACGCGCACGGTGAGCTGGCGATCACGGCGGCGCAGGGTGATCTCATCTCCGACGCGCACGGTGCGGGCCGAACGGGCGGTCGCGCCGTTGACGGTGACGGCGCCGGCCGCGCACAACTCTTGCGCGAGAGTCCGGCGCACACACAGTCGGCTCGCGCGGAGGAAGTGATCCAGACGCATCAGGAAAGATTTTCAAATCGAGAGGGCCGGCTCCCGCTGCTGGTCGCGGAAGCCGGCACCCTGAGTTTTCCGAAAATTAGTTGGACTTCTTATCCTTCGGTTTTTTCTCTTTAGAGTCTTTAGCGGCCGGCGCCGCGGTCGGGTTTGTCGTTTCGGCGCCCGTCTTGAGAAGCGGCAAGACGGTCGCTTCATAAGACGGGGCGATCTTAAAATAGGCCTCGCGGCGCAGTTTCTGGATGAAGGCGTTGCGCTCCTTATCGGCCCGTTCGGCGGTGATCGCGCCGCGGACCTGTTCCTCGACAAAGGTCGGCTCGCCCCCGGGCGCACGCTCGTCGAGGCGCAAAATCTGGAACCCCTCGTCGAGCCGGATCGGATCGCTGACCCCGCCCACTTTCAAGTTCTTGATAAGGGCGGCGATGTCAGCGCGCAGGTCCGTTATTTGAAACCTGCCGACTTTACCTTTGTTCTGGGGCGCGACGCGCACGCCGTCCTGCTCGCGCTCGGAATTGGTGGCGGCGAGCGTTGCAAAATCCGTCGTGCCGGCCCGCGCCTGGGCGACGAGTTCCTCGGCCTTAGCGCGCACTTCCGCCTCGGGTTTGCCGGCCATGCTCAGATAAATTTCCGAAAGCTCGACGCTCTCCTGCTTGCGAAACTTATCGCGGTGCGCCTCATAGTATTTTCTCGCTTCTTCGTTGGTGATCCCGAAATAAACCTTGGCGTCGACCTCGCGCTGCAGGACGGCCGTCCTCATAAATTGCGCGCGCAGCGTCTGGCGAATGCCGGCCGGCTCCAAACCGCTGGCGCGCAGTGCGGCATCGAGCTCCTCGATAGTTTTAATGCCCTGCGACTTGGCGACCCGGAGCATCTCGCGGTTGACTTCCGCCTCGACATCTTCCGTTAGTCCCGGTATCTCTTTTCCCCTCTGCATCAGTAGCTGCTCATCAACCATACTGGCGATGATCTCCGGCTGGCGCCGCGCGATCTCCTCGGCCGCCTGCTCTTCGGTCATCTTGCGCTGCTGCTTGAGCGTTTCCGCAAATTCTTTGGCATCGCGCTTGAGCATCGAAAGCGTAATTACGTCGTTATTAACCTGCGCGATCACTTCATCGACAACCGTGGGCAGGCTCTCTTCCTGCGCCATCACGGGCGATGAGGCCCCGCACAACGGCCATATCAAGGCGACGACGGCGAAAGCCACAGCCCGCGCCAAAAACTTGGATTTCACAGCTATTTAACTCCTCATCAATCGGCGGGCGCACGCGCCCAGCGCGCGTGCGCCGCCCTTTGGTTGTGGATTGAGCGAACCGGAGACTCTAACTCCGGCCCTTAAGTGGTGCATCGCGCTTCGCAAATTTTGCGGCGGTCGGGACAAGAAGACACGCGAGAATGCTCGGAAGTCAACTCCGGAACAAAATCGAAGCGACTATTCTAATCCGGAGAGCGGATTTCCAGCAACAGCCCGTGCGTCATCTCAATCACGCTCTCTTCTTCCGTTTCATTCACCTCGGTGCGCAGCACACCGCTCGGCGCGAAACTGGTACCCGCGCGCTTCTCGACGAGCGCCAGCAGACGATCCGGCGCGATGCGCGCCCGCGCGCTCAGCTTGATCGCGATTCCCGTCGGCGTCCGATCGATCGAAACGACACCGAGCGCTTCCGCCGTCCGCCGCAGTGAAGCGTATCCGAAAAGCCTTTCGACGGACTCCGGCAAGCGACCATAACGATCTGCGATCTCGGCGCGAATGGCACCGAGCGTCTCATCATCGCGCGCCGACGCGACCCGTTTATACGTGCGCAGCCGCTGCCCCATATCCGCGATATAGTCTTCCGGGATCACCACATTAACGCCGAGGTTGAGCGAAACGGAAATTTCGTCCTCGACCACTTCGCCGCGCAGTTCGGCGACCGTCCGCTCCAGCATCTGTGTGTAAAGATCAAAACCGAGCGCATCCATATGACCGGACTGCTGGCCGCCAAGGAGATTCCCCGCGCCGCGCAATTCCAGGTCGAGCGCCGCCACCCGGAAACCCGCTCCGAGGTCTGAAAATTCGCGGATTGCCGCCAGCCGTCGCCGCGCGATCGCCGTCAACTCCTGTTCCGAGGGAATCAATAAATAGGCGTAGGCGCGACGGTTGGAACGTCCGACGCGGCCGCGTAACTGGTAAAGTTGGGCGAGCCCGTAATGGTCGGCGCGATTTATGATGATCGTGTTGGCGCGCGGGATGTCTATGCCGTTTTCGATGATCGTCGTCGCGACCAGCACATCATACTTGTAGGCGACGAAATCCAGCATCACACGCTCCATCTCCTTCTCGTTCATCTGACCGTGCGCGACCGCGAGCCGCGCCTGCGGGATGAGCCGCCCGATGAGCGCCGCGATCGTCTCGATGGTCTCGACGCGGTTATGGATAAAAAAGACCTGGCCGCCGCGCCCGAGCTCCAACTCGACGGCGGATTTGATGACCGACTCGGAGAACTGCACGACCTGCGTCTGGATGGCGAGGCGGTCACGCGGCGGGGTTTCGATGACGGACATATCACGCAACCCCATCAGCGACATGTTGAGCGTGCGCGGAATCGGGGTCGCCGAAAGCGTCAGCACGTCGACTCGTTTCTTCAACTGCTTGAGACGCTCTTTGTGGGCGACGCCGAAACGCTGTTCTTCATCCACGACGACCAGGCCGAGATCACGAAAGCGCAGGTCTTTTGACAGGATGCGATGCGTACCGATCAGAATATCAATTTCGCCGCCCTCGACACGCCGCACTACTTCCTTCTGCTCTTTCGGTGTCCGAAAGCGTGAGAGCAGTTCGATGGTGACCGGAAAGGCGGCGAAGCGCGCGCGGAAAGTTTCATAGTGCTGGTAGGCGAGAACCGTGGTCGGCGTCAGGACGGCGACCTGTTTTCCATCCATCACCGCTTTGAACGCGGCGCGCATTGCCACTTCGGTCTTACCGTAACCGACATCGCCGCACAGCAGACGATCCATCGGCACGCTCTCTTCCATGTTGCGCTTGACGTCTTCGATCGCCGTCTCCTGATCAGGAGTCGGGGTGTACTCGAAGCCTTCTTCGAATTCACGCTGCCACGGGCTATCGCCCGAGAAGGCATGACCGCCGACAAGTTTTCGCTCCGCAGACAGGCGCAGCAGCTCATCGGCCATATCGCGCATCGCGCGCTTCGCCTTCGCCTTGGTTTTCAGCCAGCCGAGTCCGCCGAGGCGATCGAGTTGCGGTTCGTGTCCCTCGGCGCTCGAATATCGCTGGACCAGATCGAGGCGCTCGACCGGCACGTACAGTTTCGCTTCGTCGGCGTAGTAGAGCAGCATAAACTCGCTGCTCCGGTTCTGGAGTTCAAGCGTCTGCAAACCGCCGAAGCGGGCGAGGCCGTGATCTATATGAACGACGTAATCGCCGACCTTCAAATCGCGAAAGTCCGAGAGAAACGCCGCCGTTTTTGATTTGCGACGCGTCCCCGTTTTCGCCGCCGCCGGAGATGCGACTCCCGGCGCGCGCGCCGCGCCGACGGCGCTCGGCTCACTCGCTTCGTCAAACAAATCCTGCTCGACGTGGACGATGAGACCGGCGCCCGGCAACTCGAATCCGCCCGAGAGGCGGCCGACCGTCACCAGCGTGGCGGGCGCTCGCGTCTCTTCCGCGGCGCCGCTTTCGCCTGCGAGCACCACGCGCGCCGTCACGCCGTAATCCGCCAGCATCTCTCCGATGCGCTCGGCCATGCCCGCGCTCGGCATCGCAAAGAGCGTCAGAGCGCTGCTCTGTTCGCGCGCGAGCCGGGTGTCACCGGCCAACTCGGGGATCCGTCCGTGGTAGCGTCGGGCGGCGCGTGACCGCCATTCCACTTCCGGCGCGCGCTCGACCGCCGGGAAAAGAAAGAGCGGCGGAAGGGCCGCACGCGCCCGCCCGATCTGCACGACCGGGTGCTCCGCTTCCGCCACGAATCTCTCGTCCACGATGGCCGCGGCGCGTCCCAGGGCGCGCAGCTCGAGACGCCGCATCTGATCGGCATGCCCGCGCAGTTCTTCCACCATCAGATACAGCTCTTCCGGGCGGAGGCCGGGCTCATCGGCGTTTTCACAGTCGGCGTAGCGCGCCGCCAGCGTCTCGTAAAAATTTCCGAGATAGCTCTCGATACCGCCCGGCTCATCCACGACGAGCACCGTCTCATCAAGATAATCGAAGACGCTCGCCGCCGTTTCCCGCACGAGCGGAATCATCCACTCCCAGCCGGGGAAAGTTTCCCCTTCATCCGCATACACGGTGCGGTCTTTGAGCGCGCGCGCGTAGCGTTCTTCGCTCCAGCGCTCGCGCGCCATTTCGGCCCACAGGCGGAAATCTTCGCCCCTCACCGCCAGTTCGCGCATCGGCACGATTTCGGCCTCTTTCAACTGCGCGATCGAGAGCTGCGTTTCGGGATCGAACTCGCGTATCGAATCAACCGTATCACCGAAAAATTCGATGCGCACGGGCGCGTCATGGCCCGGCGACCACACGTCGAGAATACCGCCACGCAGGGAGAACTCGCCCACGGCGCTGACCGGGTCTTCGCGAATATAACCGGAAGCCATCAACCGCTCGATTAAATCCTCTGGCGCGAAATCCTCATCGCGCCGCAGCAGCGCGCCTTCCTTGAGAATCTCGGCGGGTTTGATCGTGCGCCGCACGAGCGCGCGCGCCGAGAGCAACACGAAATCCCCTTCTCCCTTCGCCAGCCGCCACAGCGTCAACGCGCGGCGTTCGAGCGTCTCGGCGTGGGGCGAGGCTCCCGCATAGGGATCGCCCTCCGAAGCGGGAAGCGTCAGCACCGCCGTCGCCGCGCTGCGGCGCGCGCCGTCATCGCGTTCATGATGAAGCGCGTTATTCCAGAAGCAGACGTCGCGCTCCCATGCCTCCAACTCCTGATTGGTTGCGACGACGATCGCCAGACGCTTTTTCGTCTCACGCCGCAGCGCGGCGACGGCGAGCGCGCGCGCCGCAGCGGAGGTCAATCCGCTGACCGAGATGATGCGCGCCCCGCCCCGCACCTCCGCCACCAGCCGCGCGAACTCCTCGCTCTGCGTCACACGCCGCAACGCGTTCTGCAAGATCAGGCTCGATTCAATCGTGCTACTCATTGGCCTTGACCACTACGCAAGATGCTCCTCATCGCGCCCTTTTCTCTCCTGAATCAACCGTCTTCGCCGGCGCTTTTGATGCGCTCGATGAGCGAGGTCGTCGACGCGCCTTCGATGAAGGGCAGGGCCAGCACCCGCCCGCCCGCGGCCTCGACTTCCTCGCGCCCGTGAATCTCATCAAGCGCGTAATCGCCGCCTTTGACCAGCACATCCGGCAGGAGCGCGGCGATCAAAGCGCGCGGCGAATCCTCGTCGAAGACGGTTACGTAAGTCACCGCGCTGAGCGCCGCGAGCATTTCGGCGCGCTCGCTCTCATTCATAATGGGGCGGCCCGCGCCTTTCAGCTCGCGCACCGCGCGGTCGCTATTGATGGCGACCAGCAGCGCATCGCCGAGCGCGCGCGCCGCCGCGAGGTAGCGTACATGGCCGACGTGGAGAAGATCAAAGCAGCCATTGGTAAAAACCAGCCGCTTCCCCGACTGGCGCAAGCGCGCGCGCGCGTCCCGGACATCGCCCGGCAAAAGCATCTTCTCGCTCATGATAGTTACCGCTCAAATCTAACACGTCCCGCCCCGCAGCAGTAAATGCTCATCGAAGCGTCAATTCGGCGTCCCTTTGATTTGCGCATCCACACGCGGCTTTCTATAATCAACGTTTACACTCGCGAGCGTAAAAAACAGCTATGAGCATGACATTCATCGAAGACAACGATCAGACGCGCGCGCGCCGCGCGCACCTGGAAGCGATCCGCGCGCTCGTCGGCAACGTCTATCCCAACAAATTCCGGCGCAGCCGCGTGGTCAACGCGGAGCGCGAAGATACGATTACGGCCGTCGTCAGAGAATTCGGACCGCGCGCTCCGCAACCGGAGGCGACGGGCGGGCGCCCCGCGCCGGAGGAGATCGAACGCGCCAATGCGGAACTCAACAGCGTCGAGGTGCGCGTCAGCGGCCGGCTCGCCGTGCCGCCGCGCGTGATGGGCAAGGCGGCGTTCGTGCATCTCTCCGACGGCGTTGAGCGCCTGCAAATCTATGTGCGCCGGGACGACGTGAAAGAGATCCGGACGAGCGACGGCCGCACCGTTGACGGGTGGGAGCTCTTCGGCCTGCTCGACCACGGCGATTTTATCGGCGTCGCCGGCAATCTTTTCATCACCAGGACCGGCGAACTCTCCGTCCACGTGCGCGAGTTTGAATTCCTCGCCAAAGCGTTGCTGCCGATGCCCGACAAGATGCACGGCATCAACGACCCGGAGATTCGCCAGCGCCAGCGCTACGCCGATCTGATCGCCGGCAGCCTCAAGATCGAGCGCGAAGAAGGCGAGCTCACCACGCGCGAAGTATTCGAGCGGAGGTCACAGATCGTGCGCGAGATGCGCCGCTTTCTCGACGACCACGGCTACATCGAAGTCGAGACGCCGATGCTCACGCCGATTGCGACGGGCGCCGCCGCACGGCCCTTCAAGACGCATCACAACGCGCTCGACATCGACCTCTATGCCCGCATCGCACCCGAGCTCTATCTGAAGCGACTCCTCGTCGGCGGCTTCGAGCGCGTCTACGAACTCAACCGCAATTTCAGAAACGAAGGGATCTCCACCCGTCACAATCCCGAGTTCACGATGCTGGAGTTTTACTGCGCCTACATGGACGTGAACGGGATGATGGATTTCTGCGAGGAGATACTAAGGACAACAGTGAAAGGTGTAACGGATAGCTTGGGCATTCGCTTAAGCGGGCGTGAGATAAGTTTCGCTCAGCGTTTTAATCGACTCTCTATGAAGGAGGCAATTATAAGTAATTGGCCAGAAGGATTGGAACATCCTGTCAGGGGAAAGATCAATGAGAATTGGCTGAATAATCAAACGCTGTTGTTTACACTATGGCAGTTTCTGATGCAGTTCAGCAGGGAAGCTTTCATGAATGATCGAAATATCCACAAGTCAATGTCTGATCATATTGACTCGTACAGCATCGATGAAATAAAACAAGCATGGAGGCAGGCTGATGCAATGGTCGAACATTACTTAAGAGGTACATCTAATTTTGTAGATGAGACCCTAATGGCACAAAATATCGAAAAGATATTTTCGACTGTTGCAGAGCCCAACTTAATACAAC
>JANOGZ010001018.1:0-1395 GCA_031406255.1 Pyrinomonadaceae bacterium
GCGTCGCTGGCGCTCACCTGGATGGTGACGTTGCCCGAAACGTCTGCGCCTTCGGCGGGCGAGACGATGGAAACCACGGGCGTGTCGTTATCAACGCAGGAAGGGGCGGTGCCGTAGGTGATCCAGATAGGTGAGGACCACAGATCGTGGCCGTCGGCCTGCACCGCGTGGACGTAGTAATAGTAAGTCCCGGAACTGAGATTTTCGGTGAGGGAGAAGCTCGACTGGTTCGATACGGTTCGATAGGGCGCGGCGGGGACGCCCGCGCCGATCTGGCCGCGCCAGACCTCAATCGTGGAGACGCCGTCCGCATTGGGATCGTTGACGGCCGCGCGCAGGGTGACCGTCGTGCCGGCGTCGTAGATATCTCCCATGATCTTGCCGTCCGAGGTGGTGAAGACGAGCTGGGCGTTGGTGTCCTCCGTGGCGAAGAAGTGACGAGACTTGTGGGCTTGCAGGAGAGCCGTCTTGGTAAGAACGGGGCTCGCGCCGTTGGGGAGCAGATAGACCGTACGGTTCGGGATGCCCTGGCCGTAGTTGTTGCAATGGGCGTCATGATCGGCCACCGGGCCGATGTGAAATCCTTTGTTCAGCGCCTCTTTCCAGCGGGCCGAGTAGTCCGTCGCGCCGACGTTGGCATCGGCGCAGTTTTCGGCGGTGTTGAAGGCGAGGCCACTGCGCACGGCGATGCCCTGGATGGCCGCGTCGGCATTGGCATCGAAGGCATAGTTATCGAACTGTCCGACGCCCGGATGGCAGAAGATTCCCAGCGGTCCCACCGGCGAAGGGTTCTCCACCGAGCGCCGGTACATGGTTAAGTACCCGAAGCGCTTGGGCGTGAAGACGTCAAAGTAGCAGTCAGTGCCGGGAGTACATTCGGGATTCGGCCCGTTACAATTTGTGCACGTCTCCCATCCGAAAAGCGTCGGTGTGTCGAGCAACGTGACGTGGCCCTGATCGGTGTTAGTCGATACTCCCCACTCCATACCATAAATAGCGATAAAAGAGCCCTCGACGGTGGCCGCCGTAGCCGCCGCGCGTCCGTCCGCGTACCGCTGGCGGACTTTGGCTTCCGTCACGGGGCCGTTGTTCGTCGCCACCGAGTCGTTGATCAGGTGGTTGTGCTCGTTTATCACCCAGAAATCGAGTCCGGCGGTGTTGCGCGCGTAATCGTAGACATTTGTCGGGTTGAAGGGGCCGCTTCCGTAGGCATTGCCCGAACTGCAGCTGGTGGTGGACTGCCCGCCGTCAGAAAAGTTGGAATGGCTGTGGGTCGAGCCGTAATAGAAGTTGTAGCCGAACCCGGTCTCAAGCGGCGTGTTCTGGCGAATCTGGCAGGTCGAGGCCGCGGCGCTCACCTGGAGGGCCGTCGCCGTTTTGACATCCATCTTGTTG
>JANOGZ010001102.1:0-1022 GCA_031406255.1 Pyrinomonadaceae bacterium
GGTCTACATCCTCAAAAACGTCCGCGTAGACCCTTCCCAATACACCTGCATAACTAACAGCCAAGGCAAGCGTGCCGGCAAGCGAACCCAGTCCCACCGCGACCACAAATAATAGGCCCCAGACCAGATCAGGAACGGCCCTCAAGAAACTCAGTAAGGCACGCGCGGCGCGACTCACACCGGCCATAAAAAACTTGCTGGCGCCAGGGCGCTCCCCCACCAGTAAGATGCCGCGCTGCCACAACGTCGGAGTCGCCAGCATTCCCAAAGGCAGGCCGATGACGATCGAGAGAGCCGTGCCGGCGATGGCGATGGCGAGCGTCTGCAAAGCGGCGGCGCCAACGACACGCAAAAACGATGGAGAAAGATCCGGGGGGAAAAGGCCGCGCAGGAATGCTAAGACAGAGGCCAGAGCGCCGGGTTCGAAAAACGCGGTCGGACGAATTTCAGCGGCGCGCCAGCAAATGAGGAGCGCAAGGACAACAGCCGCCCACGAGAGAAGCCGTTTGACGTTTAGACTCCTCTCCTGCCGCCGGTATTGCTCTCTAACGTGCGCAGCTTGATTCACGCCCGGACTCACTTTTTACCGCCTCGCGCTGGTCTTCGGCATCAGCGCCCGTTGCATTCGCCGGTTTCTCTCCTGCGTAAAGAGCGCTGATCTCTTCGCGATCCACCCTGTCGGCGGGTTTATCGAATACGAGTCGTCCGTCCCGGATGCCGATGACGCGGGGGAAAAGTCGCAGCGCCAACTCGACGTCATGCATCGTAGCCACCAATGTGCGTGTTCCGTTCGTGACAAGGCCCATCAGCAGCGAGGCTACTGTTTCAGTTAGAGCCGGATCGAGTGACGCAAAGGGCTCATCGGCGAGTATCACGTCGGGATCTTGCACCAGCACACGGGCGATTGTTAGCCGTTGCTGCTGGCCGCCCGAGAGTTCGTCAGCTCGAGCATTCTGCTTGTCAGCAAGACCTACTGATTCCAGGGCGGCGATTGCTTGTTCTATATCGCCTTCGCTCGGACG
>JANOGZ010001148.1:0-1599 GCA_031406255.1 Pyrinomonadaceae bacterium
CGCGGGTGAATTTCGACGGCAGGTGCCCGTGGCAGGGTGAATGCTTGTCATTCGCCGACTGAGCAAAGTGATATGAAGAAACTGATCGCTTTATCAAGCAGCTTTACACTGGCAATTTTACTGGTAGTTGCGGGCCCAAAGGTGGGCGCCACCAGTGGAAAAGATACCAGGGCGCAAAAGAGTTCCGTGGATTTCTTCGATGTGGCAGATATGCCTTTGAGCATCAGCGAGGCAACTTTATCCAGGACTGCTGACGGGCACGTGCTGAAATATTCGGCAACAAATCGCTCCGATGAGAAGCTAACTGGATTCCACTTGATATTCTTGATCGTTAATACATCCGGCAAGCTGACGAACCGTTCCGGGTGGATGGAGCGTGCGGTCCTGGAAAGCTATTCCAGCAGAGAGCTATCGTTCCCATTACCAGTAAAGCTGCGGGTCAGGAGAGGCGACCGTATCGTGTTGGCAGTGGAAGAGGTCGTCGGGCGAGAATCAATCTGGAAAGTTTTAAATGCTAAAGAGGCGTTCACGGCTTATGCGACAAACGAACAGTATGTGATACCCAGGGTGCAACGAGTCGTCAATCAGGTCGATACCGTCCCTGGCATTAGAATGTTATAGCAGTGAGGGTGAAACCTATGCACACAACCGCACACACTTGTTGCTAATATTCGATCATGGCTGAACCGAGTGTACTGAGACGACTCGATTTTAGACAGTAAACATGAGGGTTTCAGCGTATTTTGATAATTTGTGATAATAAGTGATAATGCTCTCGTTCTAACTCCGGAGCGAGAGGTCGCGGGTTCGACCCCGGCCGCGGGCGCGTCGTCCCACCTCTGGGCGGATGTCCATGTATCGCTTTATCCCTGGCGTGTCAAAGGCGCGCAGTTGCCTACGGCAGCGAACTTGGTCGGAAGGGCTCAGGGTCTAAGACCGAGGAGTATCGTTTGGCGAATAACGCTAGGTTCAAGGCCATGCTCTGGCACCACGCTTGCTCAGCTCAACACAACAGGCCAGTGCGCGTTCTATTAACGTGCAGCAGGTTGCTGGATCATCAAACACACTAGGGGGGAACACAATGGACGCTATTGAATTATTGAAGAAGGATCACGAAAAGGTTTCTGGCATCTTCGAAAAGCTTGAGCCGACGACCGAGCGCGCGACAAAGACGCGAGAAGAGTTGTTTACGCAGCTCAAACAAGAACTGGATGTGCACGCGCGCATCGAGGAAACAATTTTTTATCCGGCGATCAAGCAGGCGGCCGAGACGCGCGATATCACGCTTGAAGCCATTGAAGAGCATAATGTTATCAAACAGCTTCTGGCTGATCTGGCAGCGACTCCGGTAACCGAAGAGGAGTGGGGCGCAAAGCTGAAAGTGTTGAAAGAAAACGTCGAGCATCACGTCGAAGAGGAAGAGGGCGAGATGTTCAAGAATGCGCGTAAGGTTTTGAGCCGAGAGCAGGTGGAAGAACTCGGGACTCGCATGGAAGCGGCGAAGAAGCAGCAGCAGAAGGCAGTGGCAGGATAGATTGGTAGCTTGCGACTCGTGTTATCTATTTCGAAGAGGCGCGCTGGAGACCCCGCACGTGCGGG
>JANOGZ010001183.1:0-3465 GCA_031406255.1 Pyrinomonadaceae bacterium
CATACTGAAGTTGCAGACAGGCTTCAAGAAGGGGTCTGCTTGCTTCGAAGGGAGCGGCGTCCCCCTCGAAATTTTTCAGCTCCGTGCCGTGCTCAACGTGAATTCTTTCCAACGCGTCTTGAAAAACCGATCTTAATTCTTGCGGCGCTTTCCCCGAGATCACGCCCGCCAGAACCGCCAGCGGTCCCTGTTCGATCCACACCGTCAGTTCGCCAACCTGTAAAGTTTCGAGCATCTCATCTTTGCGCGCGCTGAAGGAGTCGTGCACGAAGTCCTGAAGGGCGGTCAACATCCCGGAGACCATGTCCGCATCCTGCACGACCCCGGTCCCGGCGACCACATGTTGGAGCAGCAATCCGGTCTCTTTATGAATGAGAAAAACCTGTTCGACCCGGTAGAGAAGGGTGTGGAGAAGTACAACTTCGGCGAATGTTTTTCCCGTCCGCAGGGCCTCGAGTCGCCATTTCAAACCCTGCAGCGAGAAGCTGTATTGAAGGGTTTGATTGAACGATTGGATCATCCCGCTCAGCGCTGCGGAAATGGCTTTTCGAATGGCCGGTCCCATGACGGGGAAAATGGCGTCAACCAGAACCTGAGGGTTTTTCTTGACGGAGATATTGATGGCTTCTTCGACGGTGGGCAGTAACGCTTCGGTGATCTTTTTGTCCTGGTGAGACCGGATGGCAACGGCTTCGGGGAGGACACGGCTGACCTCCTCCGCCTGTCGCTGCGGGTTGTTCAGTCGCTCGTGCAGCTCGACGAGTTGTGACTCCGCCGGACCGAGGAGCAGACTGCGGAGTTCGACCAGGCTCTCATCATCCGTCGGAGAATTGTTATGCGGAGGCTCGTCGAGAGCCTCATGGGCTTGCGGCGCAGTCATTAGCTGTCTCCCGGTGCAGAATCACAGTGCAGGGCGGTGGATCTTCCGGGCGGCGGGGACTCACTCATCGCCGGGGATCTTGAACTCATTGTTCAAGCGCATCGCCACTTCCGTAAAGAGGGCTGCCAGGGCGGAGCGGTCGGTCTTATCGGTGCGCAGTTCCATCGCCTCCCGTTCGAGCGCAGCCGAGAGTTCTTCATATTTTTGCCGAATCTCATCGCTCAGGCTCTTGGACTGGTTCAGAATCTGCTGGCGCAGGTCGCTCTGCCCCCTGGAGGTTTGTTCATCCATTTGAACGAGCTTTCTTTCAAGGGCCTTGCTCGAGTCTTTCAGATCTCTCGAAAGCGCTTGCACCGACTCGTCTCGTTCACCCTGTTCGACTTTTAAGCGGTAACCCAGCGTTTCAAGCTCTTGTTTAACGAACATTTCAAGGGCGTCGAAACGTCTTTTCGTATCGTCCCTCAAATCAGCGGTTTCTTTAAGGAGGCGTTCCTCCAGACGGGAGAACCTTTTTGTATAGTCCCGCATCTGACCGCCGAAGAGGATCTCCCTGATTTTGTCTATGTTGCCACCTTCGACCAACTGACCACCGCCGAGTTGAGATTGGCTGGGCTCCTCAACCGCGCTGCCATTTGACATTTCCTCCGGCGGGTGCGTTTCCTGTTGTTCTTTAGCTGTGCTCATAAGTTTACTCTTTCGTTTTGTGTGCTTCGCCTCCACTGGCGAGCTTTCGCGTTGCCTTTTTACGATTTTTCAAGTCTTCCATTCATTCGCAAAGTGTCTCGCGGTTGACAAAGGCATCGAGCAAGCTTTTGCTGATATACTCAGCAAAAGCCCCTCGTTGCTCAAAAACTATTCGGCCTGCCCAAAAAGGCTGACCTATTTAGGCCAAGCGCGTGACGGGTATATCAGCCGAAAGTATATCAGTCTGTGCGGTTGTTCACATAGCGCAAGGGTTTGCCCAAAGACTTTTCTTCTTCGGGTACATTTCAGGCAAAGCCGTTTCAAGTTGCAGCATAGGCGAGAGCCGCTAACAATCTTCTTGCGTCCCGAAATAAAGCAGTGGAGCGACGGCGCAAACCGCGAATCCGAGAACCATTACCGGCAACGGTGCGTGGCGTGGATACGAGCGGTATGAAATTCCAATTTGACGCCGTGCTTGATAACGCCAGTACCGGTGGTCTCTACGTGCGGCTGCCGCGGCGCGCCGCTGTGGGCGCGCGCCTGTTTATCGTCATCTGGCTGTCTTCTGCCGTCTCGCCTCAAGGTCAGAGGGTAAGGCCGGGGGTGGCGGTGCGTGGCGAGGTCCTGCGTTCAGAGCCACAGCCCGGCGGAGAATGGGGTGTGGCCCTGGAAATCATACAGCACCGCTTCCTCTGACCTCTCACGGCCTCCGGTCGCGGCGCTTCACCAAGCTCACGCTATACTCACCAGTAACGGCCCGGATATCTTTCCCGCTCTCTGCCCGCGCTGGCGCTGCACGCCAACGTCATCGTGCGGCGCAAACCTCCCGCGTCACCTTTTTTACTATTTACAGATGAGAAGATGTGATAGCCTCCGGGCACTTGCCAGCATGTGCTGGATGCTTTTGAAGCTCGACATAAACGTTCTTACCTGCGCGTGGCAATCCTGGCCTCGCTGCTATCGCTAGAGTGTGCGCCGCGCGTTAGTTTTAGTTAATGTATCGCGGCAAGCGCCTGCCCGACACAACAGAAAGGTAACCAGCGATGTTTATGCAAGGTGATGGCGTTCATACCATCCTCGTGGTGGATGATTTAGATGAAGGCCGCTCCTTAATCAGCCACTGGCTAAAGATGCGCGGTTATCGTGCGGTAGAAGCGGTTGACGGGCAACAGGCAATCGCGATGGCGCTCCGCGAGCAACCGAGTTTGATTCTCATGGATATGAGCATGCCACGACTCGATGGCTTCTCGGCGATGCGCCGTATACGTGCCCACGAACAACTGCGCGATGTGCCGATTGTGGCCATGTCCGCTCATGACATGGAGGAGATTCAGAGCGCCGCGATCAGCGCCGGATGCACCGAGTTTATGCCCAAGCCGATTGATCCTGATAAATTGGAGAATGTTCTCAGCCGCCTTCTGGCGTGAAGACGGTGGTTGAGCGCGACTCTGGATGATCACGTCCGTCGTACACTCTTTTATTCAAGGATGCTCGTCCTCGTTGCGGAGAGGACCTTCGGGTGCCAGTCATCGAACTCCTCTTCTAATCGACCGAAGATGAGCTCGGCTCCCTCTGTTGATCCGCTGCTGCCCATCTGTTCTAACGCTGCGCTGAGCCCCACCATCGATTGGATCCCGAGCACCGAACTGCTTCCCTTCAATCCATGCGCCGTTCTTCTGAGGGCCTGCGCATCCCCCTCAGCCAGCGCCTTCCACAAGTTGGCTAACAGCGCTTGCGTGTCGCTCAGGTAAAGGTTGATTAAATCTCCAGCCCGCGTTCGGCACGCCCCGCACAGCCGTTGAAGAAGTGGCCGAGGCGGAACGTCTGCTTCCCGCTCTTCGGGATGAACGAGGCGTCCTGTACAGAGATCAGTTCCGAGCGCGGGTCAAGCGCCACATTCA
>JANOGZ010001221.1:0-9038 GCA_031406255.1 Pyrinomonadaceae bacterium
ACCTGTGCAACTTCGCGCAGCGCGAGCGGGAGGCGATAGGTAAAGGTGTGAGCGACGCGTAGCGGAAAAGCGACCTCCGCATATTGCGGCGCAGGCTGAGATCGCGGCGCGGCTTCGCTGTGCGCCTTTAGCTTTCCCGTGTCGGTCATGGCGGTCATGGCGTCTGTGGGTTGCACGGGAAACAAAGTTAGCGTGAAGGGGCGAAAAGGGGAAGCGCGCTGGAGGCATCACGGTGAGAATGAAGCCGACACAGCCGACGGCGATTTCGCAATGCCCGAGCCCTCTCATCATCAGGACGCCGTCAGAACTGCGCGCACCTTTTTCATGTCCTCCCATACTTCGCGTTTCTTTGTCGGATCGCGCAGGAGATACGCCGGATTGAACGTCGGCATCAATTTCAATCCGCGATAATCGTGGAATTCGCCGCGCATTTGCGAAATCGCCGTCGGCTTCGTCGGCTTCATTCTCACCGTGATGCCTCCAGCGCGCTTCCCCTTTTCGCCCCTTCACGCTAACTTTGTTTCCCGTGCAACCCACAGACGCCATAACCGCCACGACCGCCACGGGAAAGCCTAAGGCGCACGGCGAAGCCGCGCCGCGATCTCAGCCTGCGCCGCAATATGCGGAGGTCGCTTTTCCGCTACGCGTCGCTCACACCTTTACCTATCGCCTCCCGCTCGCGCTGCGCGAAGTTGCACAGGTAGGTGCGCGGGTGCTGGTTCCCTTCGGCCGTAAGCTGCTGACGGGTTACATCGTCGCGCTTCACCAGGCGCTTGATCCAAGCGTCGAATTAGCCGAGCCTGACATCAAAGATGCTGAAGAATTGCTCGATGCCGAACCGCTCCTCACCCCTGAGATTCTGGAGATCACGCGCTGGATCAGCGCCTACTACGACGCGCCGTGGGGCGAGGTGCTGAAGGCCGCGCTGCCGGCCGGACTCAACGCGACCATCGAGCAGATTCTGACGATCACATCGGAAGGACGCGATGAACTCGCGCGGTTGCCGACGGGGCGGCGCGCGACAACCGCCAAAGCGCGTGCCCTCCAGTTTATCGCCGGTGAAGGCGAAACGACGCTGCGCCTGCTCGCGCACTATATCGGACAAAACCGCGCCACCGCGGCGGCCCGCGAACTCGAGCGCGCCGGATGGGTGACGCTCAGGCACCGCGTCAGAAGCGCGCTCGCCCGGGCGAAACGTCGTAAAGCCGTGCGGCTGCTTCCTCCCGAAAGACATGCGCCGGGGGCCGCCCGCGCGTTGACCGCCGCACAGCAGCGAATCGTCGAGACGCTCATCGCGGCGGGCGGCGAAATGTTTTTCGCCGCGTTAATCGAGACGGCGCAGACGAGCGCATCAAGCGTGCAGACGCTGGAGCGGCGGCAGATGGTTGAAGTGTCTGTCCGCGAGGTACGCCGCGATCCGCTCGCCAATGCGGCGCTACCCGAAAAAGATGCGTTTGAGTTAACCATGGAGCAGGCCGCCGCGCTCGGCGAAATTGAGGCGGCGCAAAAAGAGGACTCTTATGCGACTTTCCTTCTCCACGGCGTGACGGGAAGCGGCAAAACAGAGATCTACATCCGTGCTATGCGAGCCGCGCTCGCGCGGGGTCGATCCGCGATGATGCTCGTGCCCGAGATCGCGCTGACGCCGATTTTCTCGCGCCGCCTGCGGGCACACTTTGGCGATGAGGTGGCGATTTTCCATTCGTCTCTGACAACGGGCGAGCGTTTCGACGAATGGAGCCGTCTCAAAAGCGGCGCGGCGCGCGTCGTGATCGGCACGCGCTCGGCCGTGTTCGCGCCGGTCACCGGACTGGGCATCATCATCGTCGATGAGGAACACGAAGCCTCCTATCGCCAACAGGAGTCGCCCTTTTACAACGGGCGCGATACGGCAGTGGTGCGCGCTTCAAAAGCGCGCGCGGTCGTCGTGCTCGGCTCGGCGACGCCTTCTCTCGAATCATTTCATAATGCGCGCGCCGGGAAATATCGTTATCTTCACCTTCCCAATCGGATCGCGAACCGCGCCATGGCGCGCGCCGAAATCATCGACATGCGCGAAGCCTTCGCGCGTCACGGACGCCAGGAAGTTTTTTCCGAGCAACTCCTCGCAGGCATCGAAGAAACGCACACGCGCGGCGAACAATCCATCATCCTGCTCAACCGTCGCGGGTATTCGAGCTTCGTGCTGTGTCGCTCGTGCGGTGAGCGCGTTCAGTGTGTCCATTGTGATGTCACGCTTACCTTCCACCGCAGTGAGCAGAGTCTCATCTGTCACTACTGCAATTACCGCGCGCGTGTTCCGGCTGAATGTCCTTCATGCGCCGGACAATTCATCTACTTCATCGGCGAAGGAACCGAGCAGATCGAAGAGATCCTGCAAAAGCGCTTTCCGACGCTCCGCATCGCGCGTCTCGATCGCGATACGACGGCGCGCCGCAACAGCTATGAACAGGCGATCCTGCGTTTCGGAGCGGGCGAACTGGATATGCTTGTCGGCACACAGATGATCGCCAAGGGTCATGATTTCCCGAACGTCACGCTGGTTGGCGTCGTCTCGGTGGATGCGGGGCTGGCGCTGCCGGACTTTCGCGCCGCCGAGAGAACCTTCCAGTTGATTACACAGGTCGCCGGACGCGCTGGACGTGGGGAGCTTACGGGACGTGTGCTGATTCAGACGTTTCATCCGCACCACTACGCTCTGCGGCACGCCTGCGCCCAGGATTACATCGGGTTTTACGAAGAAGAGATCCACTATCGAAAAAATTTGAGCTACCCGCCCTTCGTGGCGCTCGCTTCCCTGCTCATCCATGGAGAAGATTTAACGCGCGTGCAAGCGACGGCGACCGGCATCAAAGAGGCACTTGATGCGGCTAACGAGGATCGAGTCTGCCGCATTCTCGGTCCGGCGCCCGCCCCGCTGGCGCGTCTTCGCGGCGAACATCGGATCCAGATTCTTCTTAAATCTCGGAACCGCCCGCGCCTGCGCGCGCTCCTCGACCTGGCGCTGGCCGATGCTGCGGCAACCCGTAATTGCGATCTCCAAAAGGTCAATATCGAGATCGACCCCGTCAACTTGATGTGAGCGAGGGGTCCTCACGATCACTACCAAAGTTCAAAACTCTGAGGGAATCAGATTTTAAGCTCGAAACTTCTTTTCCTTGATACGAAAAACATTCTGACCATGAAACTCGCTGAACTAGCCGAACGGACGGGCGCACGCTGCGAAGCCGGCGCCGAAGATATCGAGATCACAGGAGCGGCCGGGCTTGACGATGCGGCGCCCGGTCAGGTTACCTTCCTGGCCAATCCACGCTATACAGCGCGCCTGCAGACGACTCGCGCCTCCGCCATCTACGTCAGCGAGGGTGTCGAGGCGCGCGAAGATCTCGCGGTGTTATGCGCCCGCGACCCTTATCTGGCTTACACCCGCGCGCTTCGCCTCTTTCACCCGGAACCTGCCTTTGAACCCTTCATTCATCCCTCGGCGGTGATTGATCCGACGGCGCGAATCAGTGAACAAGTTTGGATCGGTGCCTGCGCTTGCATCGGCCGCGAGGTGGAAATCGGCGCGGGCGTGCGCGTCTATCCGAACGTAACGATCTATGACAGCGTGTGCATCGGGGAGAACTCAATCATTCATTCGGGCGCGGCGATTCGCGAGGGCAGCATCTTGGGCGCGCGCGTCACCATTCATAATAATGTCGTGATCGGAGCAGACGGCTTCGGTTATGCGAAGGATGAGGAGCGGCACTGGTTGAAAATCCCGCAGGCCGGGCGGGTCGTTATCGAAGACGACGTGGAGATCGGCGCGGGGACAACCGTTGATCGCGCATCCGTCGGCGAAACGCGCATCGCGCGTGGAGCGAAGATAGATAATCTGGTACAGATCGGTCACTCATGCACGATCGGCGAAGACACGCTTCTCTGCGCGCAGGTCGGTCTGGCTGGCAGTTCTCACATCGGCCGCCGCGTCGTGCTGGCCGGACAAGCCGGCGTCGCCGGACACCTGACGATCGGCGATGACGCCGTACTGACGGCCAAAAGCGCGACCAGCCATAATGTTCCACCCGGCAAAATCCTCTCCGGCATTCCAGCCTTCGATAATCGCGAGTGGCTGCGCGCCACGGCCGCCTTCAGACGACTTGGCGAGATGCAGCGGGCGTTGCGTGCCCTGGAGGCGCGTCTGCTGACCCTGACAAAAAGCACTGCGGACGAAGCGGAATAAATTTCTTGACAGACGAGCCGCCAACTTGCATAATAGGTTTTGAAATTGGATTTCAATTTCGCCCGTGCGGTGGAATTGAGGCTTATATCAATAATCCCCATCCTTTATCCCTAAGGAGCGAGCAGTGCAAGCCAGCAATAATGCCGTAACAGTGGAAGTCCTCGAGTCTGCGCGTCCGGACCAAAGAGTCGAGGTGGTCCTCGAACACCATGAGGGTGCCGATTGTGTCGCGCTCAAATACATGACATGGACCGAGGGTCTCGGCTGGTGCGGTCAAAAAACCATCCGGCTTGGTGGCGACCAACTCGACGACCTGCACCGGGCGCTCACAGTCGCGCGTCATCGCCTCACCCGTCAGCGCGCCGAAGCAGGCGAACACGTTGAAATGGCACTGGTTATTCGTCTACCTCAGCTGGGTTAAATGAGATTCCGAAAACTATAAAGCCCGTGTCTATCCTATTCTAGACACGGGCTTTGAGCTTTTCACCTGGCGAAGTTCTCTCAGCTTACCTGCCGCAGCGTAATTTTCTCTTTGGTTATGCTCGCTTTACGCTCCGAGGTGAGTTTCTCCAATTCTTCGATGTGGAGCTGTTCCCGGTAGATGCGCTCCTCCAGCTGGAAACGAGTCGGCCTTTCCTGATCGGTACAGGCCTCCCAGGCGGCCGTGTATGCCTTCATCGCCTCGCGTTCCAGTTCCAGATCCTGGCGGAGCATATCAGTCAGTTCGGTAGACTGCCGAATCATTGCCGGCTCAACCGTCGGCACGCCGCCGAGAGCGACGATTTTGTCGCCGAGCGTGGCCGCGTGGTCTCGCGCTTCCTCGCTTTGGTCGCGAAAGAACGACCGATAAACCTCACGCTCCGTGCCCGTGACGAGGAAACTGTGCTGCATGTACTGAATAACCCCCGCCAATTCGAGACCCAGCGCCTGGTTAAGATTTTCGATCAATGTGTTGTTAGCCATCTCCCCCTCCTGAACTAAATGCAGATGCCCGCCGAAAAGTGGATTTAAGACGTGTGCATCATAGCCGGAGCAGCCGCGCATGTCAATCGTAAATGCTGACACGGAAAGACTTAACATTGAAATTCGATTTCAGTTCCGAAAACGATGTTTAGCTGTGGTCTGTTTTAGGGTCCGGATTCCGTCCGCCGCTGATGGTTAGGTAACGGCTCCGCCATCCACGATCACGACTTCTCCGTTCATAAAGCTGTTGCGATCACTCACCATGAAGGCGGCGTATTCGGCCAGTTCTTCGGGTCTGCCGAGACGGCCGCGGGCAACCCAGAAGTCGTGCATCTGGAGAAGTCGTTCGGGTAGCGTGTGCGCGAGGTCGGTATCGAAGATACCCGCGGCGATGGCATTAACGACGACCCCAAATGTCGCCGCTTCACGCGAGAGGCATTTTGTAAAACCGATCATCGCTGCCTTCGATGTCGCATAATGGACAGAAGTAGGAAGGGCGCGGATAGCGCCGATGGAAGTGATGTTGAGGATCGCCCCCCGACGTTGACGGATCATCTGCTTGTAGATCGGTTTGGTGACGGCGAACAGGCTGCCGATGTTCGTCCCGATCACTTCATCCCACGCGCGGTCGGTGGTGGTGGCGAAGTTGTCTCCACGATTGATCGCCGCATTATTGACCAGAATGTCTATCCCACCCCACTCTTCGACGAGCTCGCGCGTCAGTTTTTTCATGCCGAAGCGGTCCGTCGCCGAGACTTTGAAAGAGAGCGCGCGACGGCTATGCGCTTTGACTTTTTGGACGGTAGATTCAGCGAGGTCATCGCGGGTGTGATAATTGAAAGCAACGTCTGCGCCTTCACGAGCGAAAATAGCACACAGTGCGGCGCCGATGCCACGCGTGCCACCAGTGATAAAAGCACGCTTCCCTTCAAGCAGAAGACTCAACGGTCCCGATCTCCAAAAAAGCCCGCTTCCTTTCACCGAAGCGGGCCGTAATAACAGAACAAGAGGATTAAAGCGCGAACAGCGCACGTGCGTCAACGACAGACACTACGGCTCATGCTGAACGCACGTCAACTAAGGCTGTTTCTTCCTTGGCCATGACCGGGGCGGGAAGCAACGCGGCGATTTCTTCAACGATGTGCCGCGTCGCGTCGGGAATCACCATTCCGGCGGTCGCCGCGCGCAGCGCCGCGTAATAGCGCGCATCTTCAACCATCCGCCTGACGACCGGGACGATCTCATTGGCACGTTGGAGGAGCACCCCGGCGCCGCGCTTGACGAGAAGATTCGCGGCCCCCGATTCCTGCGGCATCGGCGGCGTCGTCGCATCGGCGATAATCGGAACACGGCACGTGAGAGCCTCAAACGTCGTCAGCCCTCCGAGTTTGGAGATCATGACATTAGCGGCCTGCATTAACTGTTCGACGTGTTCCGAGTAACCGATGACTTTGACGGGGAATTTCGCACGTGCCGCGAGAGTTTCGGCTTCCGCACGCAACTCTTCATTCCGACCGGCGAGGAAAATCGCCTGCACATTCAAATCGCCGCGCACGAGTTCGCGAAAAATTTCCGGGATGTTGCCGCCACCGATCCAGCCCGCATTGATAAACACGGTGAACTTCAGCGGATCAAGGTCGAGGGCGCGCCGCGCCGCTTGCGCCGCGCGCTCATCCGGCAACTCGAATTTGGGATGCACCGGCATGCCCGAAACTTTGATCCGCTCCGGAGCGATGCCGTAATCGATCAGTTGCTGGCGCGCTTCCTCGCTCGCCACCAGATAAAGCCGTACATCATCACACGCCCAGCCACGCCAAAATCCATAGCAGGGATCTGTCACGACCGTGACGAGTGGGATTTTTTCCGCGAGATTAAGCTCTTTGAGAACACGCGCGATGGCATGCTGGGTCAACGGATGAACGCTGACGACGACATGCGGGCACCACCGCTCGAATAAATCACGCACGTAAACGAAAGCTCGCCGGTAAAAGAAATCGCGCGTTTCCGGGCGAAAGCGATTGACCGCCCAGTAGAGATACTTCATCCAGTGCTGCCTGTGACACAGCACCCAGTTGTAGAGACGAACCAGCCGCGCGCTAATTTCATGTGATTCTTCGATGGCGCGCACGACGCGAATGGCGTATGAATCCTTTTTAAGGAACTTCTGCACCCCGGCAACGATCGCGATTGCCGCCGAACGATGGCCGCCCCCGGTGTCGGATGAGATGATCAGTATCTTGGGAACTCGTGCCCGAAACATAAGATTTTTTGGCCGGCGAATTTTTCGTCTTGCGTTCAAAAAAGCTGAAAGGTCTCTCAACAGACTCTTCCGTTTCGAGATCGCAAAACTCTTCCAGGGCTATGCTTTTACTGTCACGCCCTCGCCCCGCGCTTCTTCGCGTTCTATTTTCCGACGCGCTTTCTTCATTTCACGTTCAAGCTTCTTGATTTGAATCAAGTGCTTCGGATTAAAGGGAAGCGATGGATAATAGCTGTTTGACTCGTGCGTGCAGAAACATCCCGCCGCGGCCTTTTTTCTTCGCTCCTGCATCGCCGGGGAAAGCCAGAGCTTTTGGAAATTCCAGTCGTAATCACGCAGGTTACCGATCGGCGATAAATTCTCGCACGATGAGACGGTGCCTTCATCGTAGATCACTCCCCCGGCCGTTCCCGCATAGCATGTCATCTGCGCCTTCTGTTCTTCCTGCGCCTTGGCGATCAGGCCATGCATGTATATATCGATCGCCGCCTTAAAGTAGCCGGCATCGCCGCCGTAGTTATTTTTCAGCACGGCGTGGCGTGAGTCATCATCAATCATCTGCGCCAGCTTCGCGTAGCGCGCGTGATCGATCTCCAGTTCTTTTGGGTCGGCTGATGGCGGCCGGATATAGTTAAAGTTGACCTTGTCCGGCCGCAGATCATACTTTAGAAAATCGTACCACTCGAAGATCGTATCTTGATTCGAGTTCATCAAGCAGGTACAGGTCTGGATGTCGAGGCGCGGGTAGTCGCGCTTGATCGCCTGCAACTGGCGCGCTGTATCGATCGCGATGGTCCAGGAGCCGGGCTTCTGGCGGATTTTTTCGTGTTCTTTTTCCAGCCCGTCAATGCCGAGCGCAACCGTCACATTCAGATTCGGACATTCCTGGAGCAGACGCGTCACGTCAGGCAAAATGCGTTTTTGAATCTGTCCGTTCGACATCAGGTAGACCGATTCGAGTTTATTGTTTTCGTAAAAGGCGCGCACGATCTCCGGCAGGTCTTTGCGCGTAAAGGGCTCGCCGCCGGCCAGAATAAGCACTCCCAGATTGCCGCCGAGGGTTTCGGAGATTCTCTCGATCTCGTGGGTTGTCATCTGCAGCTTTTTGCGCGGCCGATCATCGAGCTCTTCTGTGAAAAAGCAGTGCGTACACCGCATATCGCACACAGAAGTGACCAAAATGTTGAGCAGCACGGGCGCAAAGGGCTGACCCATGGCGAGTTTCGCGTAACGCTTGAGTAATTCTCTGGTTGTGTAATCCATCCGATTCCCTTAGTTCGAGCGCGTTATTCGCCCCGCGCATGGACGTCGCCCAACTCGGGGCGACACGAAACAATAACAGATACGGTATTTCGCCCGACCTGTCAATGTAGGGAAGCAATCATCATGCCGCCTCCGCACGAGTTGATCCGCCCGGAGCTTTATTTGCTGTTTGCGCCCGGCAGTGAGAGAGTGGCAAGCGGTCAGCCATCCGCGGTCAGCCGGTCATCTGTGGTGTCGATCTCGCATGGCGCGCGTGCCGGGAAGCGCCGGGCGCTTCTTTATGTTCGCTGAGAGCTGAGCGCTGACTGCTCAACGCTTACAGAGAAG
>JANOGZ010001333.1:0-3546 GCA_031406255.1 Pyrinomonadaceae bacterium
ACCGCACCGCCTGGATCGTCTTCAACGGGGAGATTTACAACTACCTTCCGCTGCGCGAAAAGCTGGAAAAGCTCGGCCATACTTTCTATACGGATAGCGACACCGAAGCGATCATCCACGCCTACGAGCAGTACGGCGCGGACTGCCCCACATACCTGCGCGGCATGTTCGCCTTCGCCATCTGGGACGAGCGCCAGCAGGAGTTATTACTGGCGCGCGACCGCGTCGGCAAAAAACCTCTGCTGTACGCTCACGTCAACGGCCAGCTGATCTTCGGCTCGGAGTTCAGCGCGCTGCTGCAACACCCCGACATCAGCCGTGAAGTCGACCCGGAGGCGATTCATTACTACCTCTCTTTTATGTGCGTGCCGGCCCCGCTGACGGCTTATCGCGCCATCAGAAAACTGGAGCCGGGCCACTCGCTGCGCTTCGGGCGTGATGGCCGCCTCCGGATCGAGCGCTACTGGCGCCCTGATTTCTCGAAAAAAGAGAAGTGGAGCGAAGAGGAGGCGGGCGAGCGCGCCGTCGAAATCCTCCGCGACGCCGTGCGCGTGCGGCTCATGTCGGAGGTGCCGCTCGGCGCGTTTCTCTCCGGCGGCATCGATTCGAGCGCGGTCGTCGCGCTGATGAGTGAGATGAGCAGCGAGCCGGTCAAGACCTTCTCGATCGGGTTTGAAGAACAGGAGTTCAGCGAACTCCATCACGCGCGGCGCGTCGCCGAGCACGTCGGCGCCGACCATCATGAGTTCATCGTGCGCCCCGACGCGCTCGAAGTGCTGCCGACGCTTGTCGAACATTACGGCGAACCGTACGCCGATTCGTCAGCGATTCCGACATATTACGTCTCACGCGAGACGCGCCGGCATGTGACGGTGGCGCTCAACGGCGACGGCGGCGATGAGTGCTTCGCCGGTTACGAACGCTACACGGCGATGCGTGTTGCAGAAGCCTATCGCAAACTGCCGGGACTCCTCCGCCGATCGCTGATCGAGCAGGCCGTCCGGTTGCTGCCCACCTCGGAGATGCGGCGCAACCGCGCGCGCGACGCGAAGCGCTTCCTCCATGCCGCCTCGCTGCCGAGGGTCGAGCGGTATCTGCGCTGGGTGTCGGTATTCGATACCGCCACGAAAGAGGAACTTTATACGGACGAATTCCGGCGCGAGACCGCGTCGCATCGCGCCTCCGACTTTATTGCGCCGTGGTTTGCGCACGTCAATGGCTCCGGAATAGTCGACGCCGCTTTACTCGCCGATACGATGACCTACTTGCCGAATGACCTGCTCGTCAAAGTCGACATCGCGAGCATGGCCGTATCGCTCGAAGCGCGGTCCCCGTTTTTAGATCATCACGTGATAGAATTCGCCGCGAGTCTCCCCGAAAATTTGAAGCTGCGCGGTTTGACGACGAAGTATCTCCTGAAGCGCATGCTGGCTAAGCTTCTGCCCGCGGAGAATCTGAAGCGGCGCAAGATGGGTTTCGGCGTACCCGTCGGACACTGGTTCAGGGGCGAGATGAAAGGATTCTTACGCAGTATACTCCTGACCGAGAAATCGCTCGGGCGCGGCATCTTCAAGCCCGAAGCGGTGGTCCGGATGGTTGAGCAGCACACGCGCGGCGAGCGAGACCACGCGGCTCAACTGTGGACGCTGCTGATGCTCGAATTGTGGTTCGAGAGATTTATCGATTGAAAACACAGAAGCCGCCGGAGAAAGGAGAACCTTCGGATCGGCCGCTGCTTGAATTTGCCGATTGCTGGCGTATAAAGGCTATTCTGGAGGATAGAAGATGAAAGGTGTCGTACTGGCCGGTGGATTGGGCACGCGGCTGAGACCGTTAACGGCGGTGACCAACAAGCATCTGCTCCCCGTCTATAACCAGCCGATGATCTACTATCCGATCCAAACGCTGGTCAATGCCGGGATTAATGACATCATGATCGTGACGGGCGGCAATTCGGCGGGCGACTTTTTGAAACTACTCGGCAACGGAAAAGCGTTCGGTCTCAAGCATCTCAATTACACCTATCAGGAAGGGGAGGGCGGCATCGCCGCCGCGCTTTCTCTCGTCGAGCATTTCGCGGCGGACGAGCCGGTTTGCGTCGTGCTGGGTGACAATATCATCGAAGGAAATATCTGCAAGGCCGTCCGCGCTTACCGGCATCAGGGCGGCGGCGCGAAGATTCTGCTGAAGAAAGTGCCGGACCCGCAGCGCTTCGGCGTCCCGAAGTTGGACGGCCGCCGCGTCGTGCGCATTGAAGAGAAGCCGGGCGAGCCGCAGTCCGAGTATGCGGTGATCGGTATTTACATGTACGACGCTGAGGTCTTCGATATCATCCGCACGCTCAGGCCTTCGGCGCGCGGTGAGCTCGAGATCACGGATGTTAATAACGCCTACATCGAGCGCGACGAGATGACATGGAATGAACTGGAAGGATGGTGGACAGACGCGGGCACGTTCGATAGTCTGCTGCGCGCGGGGAGGCTTGTGGCGGAGACCGGAGCCAATAAGATGGAGGTGATGGATGCAAGCTATGCCGGAGCGACGCAGTAGTGAAATCTTTAAGCGCGGCGCGATCCGCGATGTGATCGTGCGCGATCTGCGCAAGTTTATTGATGAGCGCGGCTGGCTGGCGGAATTGTTTCGCCATGACGAGCTGGCGGAGGAATTTTATCCGGTCATGGCGTATATCTCCATGACCGAGCCCGGTGTGACGCGCGGGCCGCATGAGCACGTCGATCAGGCAGACCTCTTCTGTTTCATCGGACCCTCCAACTTCAAAATCCGCTTGTGGGATAACCGGCCGGATTCAGAGACGTACCGCCACGTGATGACGCTCTATGTCGGAGCTGATAATCCGAAGGCGGTGCTGATACCGAAGGGCGTCGTTCATGCCTATCGCAATATCGGAAGCGTTCAGGGCGCCGTCACCAATTGCCCGAATCGCCTGTACATGGGCCAGGGAAAGCGCGAAGAGATTGATGAGATCAGGCATGAGGATGACCCCCAGACGATCTTTCGCATTGACGACTGATGAGCAAGCGGACAGACTCTGTGCTTCGGGCGAGTCCCGCTCGCTGGATGATCGTCGCGACGTGTTGGCACCTGGCGGTTACTGCGGCAGTCTATATGGTCGGGCGGTTTGCTTTGCTTCCCGGCGACTTTGATGCAAGTGGGATCGCCATCTCCTTTGGTCCCGATAGTTCTCGTTACCAGGCTGAAGCTAGCTTGCTGGTCGAGACCCTCACCCGGATGGACGTCGCCGGATGGCTCGCGGCGCCACCTCAGTTTCACGTCAAACTCTACTCTCTCGTCTTTGTCCTTTTTAGACCTTTGTTTGGCTTCTCGATTTTGAGCGCCGAGCCGCTAAACCTTCTGTATTATCTTGCGATTCTGAGTCTCATCTACAAGCTGGGGCATGAGATATTTAACCAGCGGACGGGCATCACGGCCGCGGTGATCGTCGCGTTGTGGCCCTCCTTCCTGTTGCACACGACCCAGTTGCTCAGGGACCCGCTCTTCATCGCCGCGATGCTGATGCTGGTGCTC
>JANOGZ010001341.1:0-17806 GCA_031406255.1 Pyrinomonadaceae bacterium
TAATTTCAATCAATAGGGTGGTAACAATTAAAATACTACCACTTGAAGTTTGAATCGTAGATTGAGACATTTCCAAAATAGTAAAAGTTTGGGTGGTTGAATTAATTTTACTTTGTTTAATGATGGCTTCATCTAAATCATACAGAGAATTAAAACCCTCTACTTGAGTAACCAATTTGTTGGTGATGTGAATTAGCTTTTTCATATGTTTTTTTGATAAAGCTACAAAAAAAACTTGATTTAAAGCAACGCCTGTAGCCCCAGTCCTTTTGAGACTAGGGTATTCCTAAGAGGCTATTTTACATTATTTTTTGATAGTCAAATTTTGGGTTAATAAATTCGTATTCTCCTTTCAACAAGTAACAAATAACATTTATAAAACTTTTCTTGAATTTTTTGATTCTGCTATTGAGATCTATTTCTGGCAATTTCTCTTTAAATGCTTTTGCAACACCTCTAAAAATATTATTAGCCATCGCAGCGGCAATCATGAATACAGTGTTTTGATTCATTTTCATGAAAGGCGGATATCTCCAACCAAAATCATTTTTCATAAAATCGAATTGCCTTTCAGCAGTTCCTCTTTTGTTGTATTCAATCAAAAGTTCTGTTGGTGTTAGAACAAGATCATTTGTAATGATCAATTTATATTTATAATTTTTTCTTGGCTTCCATTTTCCTAATCTGTAGGTTTTGTTTTCAATTTTTAATAAGCCTTTCTTAGAAAGGGCGGTTGCGGTTACTGGGGTCCCAACCTGATCCGCAACTTTACGGAGAACGAGGCGGCGCAGCTTCGCTGGATCTGCGATGTGGACGCCCGCCGCCTGCACACCATCGGCCGGCGCTACCCCGGCGCGCGCACGACCGACGACTACACCGAGCTCTTATCCGATCCGCAGTTGGACGCCGTCGTCGTCGCGACGCCGGTCGCCACCCACTATCGGTTCACCCGAGAAGCGCTCTCCAGCGGCAAGCACGTGCTGGTCGAGAAGCCTTTTACGGCGAACATGCGTGAAGCCGAGGAACTGATCGCGCTGGCCGAGCGTCGCGGCCTGACGTTGATGGTCGATCACACCTTTATTTACACGGGCGCCGTCCGCAAGATCAAAGAGATCGTGGGGAGCGGTGAGGTCGGCGATCTTCTCTATTTCGATGCGGTGCGAATCAACCTCGGACTCTTCCAGCGCGATATCAATGTCGTCTGGGATCTTGCGCCGCATGATCTTTCGATCATGGATTTCATCGTCGAGCGGCAGCCCGTCGCGCTGACGGCCACGGGCCGTTGCCACATCGAGCGGGGCATCGAAAACATCGCTTACCTGCAGCTCCGCTTCGCCGATTCCTTCATCGCGCATTTTCATTTCAACTGGCTCTCGCCCGTGAAGATTCGCCGCACGCTGATCGCCGGAAGCCGTCGGATGATCGTCTATGACGATATCGAGCCGACCGAGAAAGTGCGCGTCTATGATAAGGGCGTGACATCGAACCGGAACGAAAACGGCACGGATAAAGAGGCGGCGTACCAGACGCTGGTGAGCTATCGCACGGGCGACGTATGGGTGCCGAAGCTTGATTCGACCGAAGCGCTGCGCCATGTCTGCGCGGAATTTCTCGAGGCGATCGCACAGGCGCGCCCGCCTCTGACCGATGGGTCTTCCGGCCTGCGCGTCGTCCGCCTGCTCGAAGCCGCGCAGCAATCGATCAATCAGGGTGGTCGGGTGGTCGAACTGGGGTCAGACTTTCCGCGATGAGTCGTAAGCTGGAAGCCAAACGCTCGGACAACATGCACGTGCCGCTGCTCGATCTCGGGGCGCAGCACGCGGCGCTGCGTGAGCAACTGCGCGCGGCCATTGATCGCGTGATGGACTCGCAGCAATTCATCCTCGGTCCGGAAGTGGAGGCGCTCGAAGAAGAAGTTGCGCGCTACTCGCAAACGCGCTACGCCGTCGGTTGCGCTTCCGGCTCGGATGCGTTGCTGCTGGCGCTGATGGCCATCGATATTGCCGCGGGCGATGAAGTCATTACCAGTCCCTTCACCTTCTTCGCGACCGCCGGCTCCGTCGCCCGCCTCGGCGCGCGCCCCGTCTTCGTCGACATCGAACCGCGCACCTTCAATCTCGATCCGGGGCGCGTCGAAGCCGCGCTCACCGAACGCACGCGCGCGCTGATGCCCGTGCATCTGTACGGACAGTGCGCTGAGATCGACGCTCTCTCTGAGATAGCGGCGCATCGCAATCTTCCCATCGTCGAGGATGCGGCACAGGCCATCGGCGCCGAAGATCGCGGACGGCGCGCCGGGGCGATGGGAACGCTCGGCTGCTTCAGTTTTTATCCGACGAAAAACCTGGGCGGAGCGGGCGATGGCGGCATGATCACGACTGATGACGAGGCGCTCGCCGAGCGTCTGCGCGCGCTGCGCGACCACGGCGGTCAAACCGAGTATCACCACCGCGAGGTCGGAATCAATAGTCGTCTCAGTGCGCTTCAGGCCGCCGTGTTGCGCGTCAAGCTTCCTTTCCTTGACGCGTGGTCGGAAGCGCGCCGTGAAAGAGCCGAAAATTATGCGCAGCTCTTCCGGGAGGCAGGGCTGACGGATGAGGTGCGGTTGCCTTTTGTGCGCAGCGACGCGCGGCATATTTTTCATCAGTATGTAATACGGGTGCCGGCCCACCGCCGCGATGCGCTCATCGAGCACCTCAGGGGGCGCCGTATCGGCGTGAAGATTTATTACCCGGTGCCGCTTCATCGGCAGGAATGTTTCCGCTATCTCGGCTACGCCGAAGGCGATTTTCCCGAGGCCGAGCGCGCCGCGCGCGAAACGCTGGCGCTGCCGATCTATCCTGAGTTGAGCTTCGAGCAGCAGCGATTCGTCGTCGAGGCGATCGGTCGCTTCTACCGTTCAGAGAGGGCCGGGCAATGAGCAAAAAGGCGCTGATTACCGGCATCACGGGGCAGGACGGCAGCTATCTGGCCGAACACCTCCTCGACCTCGGCTATGAAGTCCACGGCCTCGTCAGACGCGTCGCTCTGGAAGACCCCGAACGCCGCTTCGACCGCATCGCTCACCTGCTCGACCGCCTGCAACTGCATCCGGCCAGCCTCGAAAGTTATCCAAGCATCTTTCATGTCATCAGCCGCCATGATTTCGACGAATGCTATCACCTGGCCGCGCAGAGTTTTGTCGCCGAGAGCTTCGCCGATGGTTTTTCGACGATGAACACGAACATCAACGGCACGCACTATATGCTGGCCGCGCTTCGTGAGTTGCGTCCGCAGTGCCGGTTCTACTTTGCCGGATCGAGCGAGATGTTCGGCAAAGTGCGCGAGATGCCGCAGCGCGAGACAACCCCTTTTCACCCGCGCAGCCCGTACGGGATCAGTAAAGTGGCCGGATTTGATCTGACGAGAAACTACCGCGAAGCCTACGGGATGTTTTGCGCGAGCGGGATGTTGTTCAACCATGAGGGACCGCGGCGCGGTTTTGAATTTGTGACGCGCAAGATCACTTCGACCGTCGCGCGCATCAAGCTGGGACGCGCGCGGGAGTTGCGGATCGGCAATCTGGAGGCGCGGCGCGACTGGGGGCACGCCAGGGATTACGTGCGCGCGATGTACCTGATGCTGCAACAACCCGAGCCGGATGATTATGTGGTGGCGAGCGGCGAAGCCCACACCGTGCGGGAGTTTTGCGAGCGCGCGTTTGCGGAAGTCGGGCTCGACTGGGAAGAATATGTGCATGTCGATGCGCGGTTTTATCGACCGGCGGAGGTGGACCAACTGGTAGGTGATGCGAGCAAAGCGCGGCGTGTGCTGGGATGGAAGCCGGAGTATAGCTTTGAAGCGTTAATCAAAGAGATGGTTAAATCGGACATTGAGGCGGAGGCGCGGCAGCAAAGCAATCTCTCCGCACCAGCGTAAAAATTTAACGCATACCACCGCTCGCGCCCGCGCGCGGCGGGGGCGCTCCGACGGCGTGTTATACTCCGCCGGAGCGTTATCCGAGACTTTGCCTGTCGCGGATGAATCTTCGATCTCTCGCGAGAGAGAGGCGCGATTATGAACAGCAGGGACACCGCATCTGACAGCCTCGCCGGAACCGTTAAGGGGCCGGGAGAGCGCCCGCACGAGTATCTGTTTATCACCGCGGATAATCGGCGCGCGCGCATCGGAGAGTTTGTCTATTACGCGGCGCACGACGGTGACGAGGAGCGCCGGATTCTCGGCAACATCACTTCGCGGCGGCTGGTGCGCAACCTGCCCGACGCGTTCTTATCCGATCCCGAAACTCCGCCGGCGATCGTCTCCGCGCTGATCGGGCTCGATGGCGACGGCTGCGAGTTGTACGAAATCACGGTGGAAACGATCGGTTACTTCAGCCGGGCGCTCGGCGACTTTGTGAACCCGCGCATTCCGCCACAGCCGGGCGACCCCGTTTTCCTGGCCGCGTCGGAGACACTGGCCGGCGTCCTTTCGCCGCGCCGCGCCGGCGAGACGGGCGCGGCCCACGTCGGGAGCCTGCTCACTCGCCGCAAAGGCGAAGTGCCCGTCGTGCTCTCGGTGAAGGATGTGGTCTCGACGCACCTGGCGATCCTCGCTTCGACCGGCGCGGGTAAATCGTATACGGCGGGCGTGATCGTCGAAGAGTTGATGATGCCGTACAACCGCGCGGCCGTCGCCATCGTTGATCCGCACGGCGAGTATGACACGCTGCGCTCGATCGAGCCGGATACGCGTTTCCGCTGCAGCACGGACGGGTACAGTCCGGAAGTCAAGATATTCACCCATGACCGCGTCAAAGTACGCATCTCCTCGCTCACCGAAGCCGACATCAAGTACCTTCTGCCCGAAGGCACTTCGGACAAAATGCTCCATTACCTGTCGCAGGCCTACCGGAAGCTGACGAATACCGAGCGCGGCGCGCGCGGGGTGTGGGGCTATCACGATTTGCGCGATGCGGTGACGGCGGAAAAGTATGGCGAAGAGGACGGTCGCGGCGGCGGTTCGAGCGGCAACGTCGGTTCGATCGACGCGTTGCTGTGGCGTCTTGATTCGCGTTTTGATCGTCCCGGCTCGATCTTCTCCGATCATGAGCACATCCCCTTAAATGAGCTTTTTCAGCCCGGTCGCTGTACGGTGCTGCAACTCTCCGACATCGAGCAGAATGAACAGCAGGTGATCGTCGCCACGCTGCTGCGGCGCGTCAACAAGGCGCGCATGGCGACCGTGCGCGGCGAGGCGGAACCGCACAGCGACAGCTATCTTCCCTACCCGGTCTTTACGCTCCTCGAAGAAGCGCATCGCTTTGCCCCCGCCGGACAGACGGTCGTTTCGACTAATGTTCTGAAACAGATTCTCTCTGAAGGCCGCAAGTTCGGCGTCGGCATCGGCCTCATCACGCAGCGGCCCGGCAAGCTCGACCAGGACGTCCTGTCGCAGTGCATGACGCAGGTCATCATGCGCATCGTCAACCCCATCGATCAGGATACGGTGGCGAAATCGGTCGAGGGCGCGGGTCGCCAGTTGCTGGCGGAGCTCCCGGCGCTCACCAAGGGGCAGGCCGTCATCAGCGGCGTCGGCGTCAATACGCCCGTCATGTGCCGCGTGCGCGAGCGCATCACGCGCCACGGCGGTGAGACGTTCGACGCGCCCGACGAATGGGCGCGCTGGCACACGGACGGCGAACGCTTGCGCCGCGCGCAGGACGGAGCGGTGCTGACGAAACCGGAAGCGAGCAAAAAGATCGAAAAAGTACGCGGCATACAGATTTAAGCGCCGATGTATCTCCGGCCAATCGCGGCGGCAACCACCGCGCTCGCGCATCGACCCGGCGTGTGCGGTTGCTTTTCCATGCTGCGATGCTAAGATACCTTTTTGCTCCACCCGTGCCGTCTGCGGCGACCGCGCGGCGGCACAATCTCCCCATCTGTTTAGAGTTGGTGAAGCGCCCGCGGGTCCGGTATGGCGCTGTCTCTTGCGCTCCCGCGCGTTATCTCCCAGTGAGGATTCCAATATGGCGGACAACGACACACCGCAGAAGCCTGTCTCACACCGGGTCGTGGACCTGCTCTCGTCACGACACGATGAGATTTTGAATCTCTGGATCAAAGAACGATTGGAGTCGGAGGAGTTTCGCGATGAGTTGATCTCGAAACAGGAACTACGTCATCAATCGCGCCAGATCGTGGATATGCTGGCGGAGGCGATCAGGGGGTCGGGCGGCGGTGATTTTGACAATAGCGCTTTCGGCGACCTGCGCTCATTCCTCAACGAAATCTCGCACATGCGTGCGGTGAAAGGCTACACGCCGCTCGAAAACGCCACCTATATCCTGTCTCTGCGCAATGCCGTGGTGCCGCTGCTGGCCGAGGAGGTCGGCAGTGACGCCGGAGCGCTCGTGCGCGAAATGACTTATTTCACCAAACTGCTGGACAAGATGGGACTGGTGATGGTGGAAAATTACGTTCGCTCGCGCGAAGAGATCATCCGCCAGCAGCGCGCCGACATGCTCGAGTTATCCACGCCGGTGATCAAGGTGTGGGATAAGATTCTGACCCTTCCGATCATCGGAACGCTCGATTCGCGCCGCGCGCAGATGATGATGGAGGCGCTCTTACAAAAGATCGTCGAGACCGGCTCGACCATCGCCATCCTTGACATCACCGGCGTGCGGACGATGGACACGCTGGTCGCCAACCACCTGATCAAGACCGTGACGGCGGCCAGATTGATGGGCGCGCGCTGCATTCTGACGGGCGTTTCGCCGGCCATCGCGCAGACGATGGTCCAGCTCGGAATAGATTTGACGCAGATCACCACTCGCGCGCTGATGTCCGACGGCATCAAGCTCGCTCTGGAGATGGTTGGCCGCACCGTGGTTCCGACCAAGTCGCTGCTGGCGAAGGCGTCGAACGGATCGGAAGCGGCGAGCGTGACGACGGTGACGACGGAGATGCCCGGGTCCCGGGGGATGGATAACCTTGACGGAAACAAACAGCGCGAGCGGCACTGAGGATTTGCGGCGCCATCACTCCTGCTGGCGGGCATCCCTTGAGAATTAACTGCCGCGAGATGCTCATCTTTTTTCGGTCACGGCGAAGATGATGGCACGCGCCCCAGGGAAGCGCCCTTCAGCTCGCTGCTGACGTATTTAGAGGTTGATACTCGACCGGAGGTGAGAGACATATTCATGAACGGCCTGCAGCGCATCCCGATCCTCAAAGTTGGCCGCGTGCTGATCGTGCCCATTCAAGTTGATATGGACGATCAGACCGTAATGCATCTACAGGAACGCATCCTCTCCGAACTGGAGCGCACCGGCGCGCGCGGAGTATTGATTGATATCTCGCTGCTCGAAATGGTTGATTCCTTTATCGGCCGGATGCTGTCGGACATCGCCGCGATGGCGCGCATTATGGACGCGCGCACCGTCGTGGTCGGCATGCAACCGGCGGTCGCCATTACGCTCGTCGAGCTCGGCCTCGAACTGCGCGGCGTGGATACGGTCCTGAATGTGGATGAAGGCATCAGATTGCTGCGCGATGAATTCGGCATTCGCGAGCCGGACGAAGATGTCGCGCATAAGGAGTTGAGCGCGTTTGGAGAGCAAATCAATCGCTCTTGAGAGCGAGCACGACATCGCGGTGGCGCGCGGTGAGGTGCGCGCGCTGGCGATCGCGATCGGTTTCCGGATCATTGACCAATCGCGTCTGGCGACCGTGACCTCCGAACTCGCGCGCAATATCGTCAAGTATGCAGGGCGCGGGCGGATGATCGCGCAGCCGACACGAAAGTCGACCGGGATTGTCGGCTTGCGCCTTATCTTTGAGGATTCGGGCCCGGGCATCGCCGACATCGCAACGGCGATGCGCGACGGTTTTTCGACGGGCCGTGGTCTTGGCATGGGCCTGCCCGGTTCGAAGCGTCTGGTCGATGAATTTAAGATCGAATCTACGCCCGGACGCGGCACGCGCGTCACGATCGTGCGCTGGATTTCATAAGAGGTTCGTGCGAGTCATTAATTCACTACAGATCAATGATGAAGCGGAGGTCGGCGCCGCACGCCGGGCCATTCGCCGTTATGCCAGCCCGCTTGGTTTCACCGATACGGAGCTGGCCGAACTCGATATTGTCGTTCAGGAGATCGGGACCAACGCCGCCCGTTATGCGACCGGGGGCGGGTCGCTGCACTATACTGCTCCGCTCGGCACGGCGCCCGGCATCGAGATCTTTTACTGTGACAAGGGGCCGGGCATCTATGACCTCGACCGTGCCGTGCGCGACGGCGCTTCATCGAGCGGCAGTCTGGGTGGCGGAATGGGCGCTATTCGTCGCTTGATGGATGAGTTTGATGTCTATTCCACCGTTCGCACGACGCCACAGACGCTCAGCGCCCGCCGCCGCACGACGCACGGCACGGCCCTGCTCGGCCGCAAGTGGGCGGCGCCGGCGGCGGCGGCGCGGCGCGGCCACCTCCTGCCGCCGGAAGAGAAGACCGTGCCGACCGGCGAAATGGCGCAGCGGTTCGGCGTCTGGAGCCGTCCTCTGCGCAGTGAAGAGGTCAACGGTGATGCTTGCTTTATGCGCCGGCGGGCCGGGGTCTGGCTGCTCGCCGTCATCGATGGTCTCGGACACGGCAGGGGAGCGCACGCGGCCGCCGTGGCCGCGCTTGAGATACTCGAACAGTGGACCGGCGAGCCGCTCGATGAAGTATTCGGCGCCGTCCATGATGCGCTGCGCGCGACGCGCGGCGCGGTGATGGGAGCCGCGCTCATTGATGAGGCGCGCGAGACATTCCACTACGCGGGCGTCGGCAATATTGATGTCCGCATCTTCAACGCGCCCGAGCCGACTCGCCCGATTCCGACCAATGGAACGCTCGGCGCGCGGCTCCCCAAGATTCGCGTCTGGGCGCACCGGTGGGCTGAGGGCGCGACCATGGTGATGACCTCCGATGGTCTCAGTTCGTCGTGGGATATCAACGCCTATCCGGGCCTGCTCGGAAAGTGTCCGCAACTACTGGCCGGGATTCTCCTGCGCGATTACGGACGCGAGTCGGATGACGCGACAGTTCTCGTAGCGAGGTGATGTGCAAATGGAAGGTGTCTCTTCTACCCGACTGGGAGACATATACATCCGTCGTGAGACGGACATCATTAAAGTGCGTGACCGCGTGCGGCGGCTGGCGCGTGAGATGGGCTTCGATTCGACGACGCAGATCAAGATCACGACGGCCGTCTCCGAGCTGACGCGCAACATCTATGAGTATGCAAAAGCGGGTGCGATCACGCTCGGGGTCGCCGAGCGCGGCGCGAGCGCCGGTATACAGGTGACGGCGCGCGACGACGGACCGGGGATCGACGAACCGCAACTGCGCGCGATCCTGCGCGGCAGCTATCGCTCGGCTTCCGGCATGGGCGTCGGCATCGCCGGGACGCGCCGCCTGATGGATGAATTTGATATTGAGAGCAAGCCGGGGGAAGGCACACGGGTCACCGTGATCAAGTGGCTGCCGCCGCACGTCGCCGTTAAAACCAGAGAGCGCATTGCGGAACTGATCACGCACCTCGGCGCGGAGACCGGTGATTCGGCCGTCGAGGAACTCGAACGACAGAATCGCGATCTCGTCCAGGTGCTCTCCGAACTCGAAGAGAAACGCGAACAACTCGAACAACTCAATCGCCAGCTTAACGAGAGCAATAGCGAATTGAACGAGGCCAACGCGAAGCTGCGCGAGTTGGCCGGGATGAAGGAAGAATTCCTCGCCCTCACGACTCACGACCTGCGTTCTCCCCTGACGGTGATTAGCGGAGTAATCAGCTTCTTCACTTCGGGGCGGCTCGGCGAGCTCTCGCCCGAACAGAAGAACATGGTGGCGATGATGGAGCGCAACACGCAGAACCTGATCGAGCTGGTCAATGATCTGCTGGACGCGTCGAAGCTCGAATCCGGCACGATGCGCCTCGACATGGCCTCGACGGACCTGCACATTCTCGTCAATGAATTGTGCGAGACGATGGGACCGATCGCCAAAGAAAAAGAGATCGCGCTCGAAGAAGAATTGCCGCCGGACCTGCGGCCCGTTCACGCCGATCGCGCGAAGCTGCGCCGCATCCTCGTCAATCTGCTGTCGAACGCGCTCAAGTTCACTCCGAAAGGCGGCCGCATCAGCTTCCATGCCGAAGATCAGGGAGACGGATTCATGCGCGTCTCCGTTTCCGATACCGGCGTCGGTATCGCGCCCGAGGATACGTCGCGTCTTTTCGACAAATATGAGCAGGCGCGCAGCCGCGCGACGCGCAGCGAAAAAGGCACCGGGCTCGGACTCTACATTACGAGGCAGCTCGTCGAGCTTCACGGCGGAAAGATCAAGGTTGATTCCGAAGTGGGGCGGGGCTCGACCTTCAGCTTCACGATTCCGATCGTCGATAAGGACACGAGAGGTTGAGTCGAAGCAGTGGTCAGTGGTCAGTGGTCAGTGGTCAGCTAACATAAAGAAGCGCGCGCCTCTGCGCCCGGGGCGCTTCCCGGCACGCGCGCCCTGCGAGATCGCCACCACACATGACCGGCTGACCACTGATCACTGACCACTGACCACTGACCACTGACCGCTTACGGTTTAGCTATGCACTATCACTTGATCGGAATCTGCGGAACGGCGATGGCGTCACTGGCCGGCATGCTGCAGGCGCGCGGCCACAGGGTCACGGGATCTGATGATAACGTCTACCCGCCGATGTCGACGATGCTGGCCGAACTCGGCATCCCTGTGCGTGAAGGGTACAAAGCGGAGCATCTCGACCCGGCGCCCGACTGCGTCGTCATCGGTAACGCCATTCCGCGCGGCAACCCGGAAGTCGAAGAGACGTTGAATCGCAAACTCCCCTACCGCTCGCAGGCCGAAGTCGTCAAAGAAGAATTCATCCGCGGTCGGCGCGCGCTGGTCGTCGCCGGCACGCACGGCAAGACGACGACGACGAGCATCGCCGCGTGGGTACTGGAACGCGGGGGACTGAACCCCAGTTTTCTCGTCGGCGGGATCGTCCAGAATTTCGGCGTCAGCTTTCGCGTCACCGACAGCGATTACATGGCCATCGAGGGCGACGAATACGACACGGCCTATTTCGATAAGGGGCCGAAGTTTATGCACTATCTGCCGGAGACGGCGATCGTCGGCAATATCGAGTACGATCACGCGGATATCTACGCGGATCTGGCGGCGGTGAAAACCGCCTTCCGCCGGCTGATGAATCTGGTGCCCGGTAATGGCCGGCTCATCGTTGGCTGGGATAGCCCGCACGTTCGTGAAGTTGTCGCCGAGATGGGCACGCGCCTCTATACGCAGCTCGAAACCTTCGGCACCTGCGCCGATGCCACCTGGCAGGCGCGCGATATAGATCACAGCGCGGGCGCGCTGACAAGCTTTCGGGTCTTTCGCGAGGGGCATGCGTGGGGCGAGTTTCAGACGCCGCTGATCGGCGATTTCAACGTCCGCAACTGCCTGGCGGTGATCGCCGCGGCCGTGGCGTGGGGCATCGAGCGCAGCGCGATCGCCGATGCGCTAGCCACATTCAAGAGCGTGCAGCGACGCATGCAGGTGAGGGGCCGTGAGCGCGGCGTGACGGTGATCGATGACTTCGCGCATCACCCGACGGCCGTGCGCGAAACCCTTCGGGCGCTACGCGCCAAATATAAAACGGGCCGCCTCGTCGCCGTTTTCGAACCGCGTTCATGGTCATCGCGCCTCGCCGTCTTTCAGAAAGATTATGTCGAGGCTTTGTCTAATGCCGACTATGTTGTCGTCGCCAGCGTCTTCGATCAGAGCAAAGTCACGGAACGCGGGCGCGTGCTGGATACGGAGGCGTTGGTCAGAGAATGCGCCGCGCTGGGGCAAAAACCCTCCTTCTGCATCGAGGGCGCTGATGAAATCGTTCGCCGACTGGCGCCCGAGCTCCGCGCGGGCGACGTCGTCGCCATCATGTCGAATGGCGGCTTTGGCGGCATTCACGAGAAACTGCTCGCCGCCCTCCGTTCATAAAAGCGCATTTCATCAGCGCCGTCCGTCTCATTCCCTCACTTCCCCATCCTGAGGTTAATCCTTTCCACAACAATTAAACGAAACATTCGTAACGCTGGCGCAGCCACGAACCAGTAGAAAGGATGGTGGCTGAGGAAAAGCGAGTTGCCGGAGGATCGGGAAGCGCCGTGGAAGAATTTTCGATGTTTGAGCATGCCATTGAAGCAGCAAGCGCTACGCAGGTGGAAGATTTGGGCAGCGTCTCCATCATCTCCCGGCGCGATTTCGAGGGTCGCACTACTTTTCGATTCCGCGCACAGGTGCCATGCCTCGAATATATGAGCCTGTTAATCGAGAACGGGCTGCTGCTGCGGACGAACCGCGCCGGGCGAATCTATGTCGGATTTGAGAAGCTTTCGCGCATGGAAGCGGTGGTTGATCGTTACCTGCGGATCGCCGACATCTCGGAGCGCGTCTATATATTCGGCGAGCCCGATTGGAAGCCGCCGCGCCACCCGAACATAAAGTTGATTCCCCAGACGGGCGACGCGCCGCTGGCGCGCGAGTGGTTCGTCATCGCCGATTCTCCGAGCTTACACGTCGCGCTCGTCGCGGTAGATGAAGATGGCTTCGACACACCCGACCTTGAGGCGCGACGCTTCCGCGCCTTCAAATCGAGCGATCCGGCAATAATCAAGCGCCTCGCGACCGCCGCCGAAAACCTGATCGATGCTTCGCTTGCCGTTTGAAAAGTCTCGGGTATAAAGTCCGGAGTCTAGAGTCAATCGGCTTTCAGACTGCAGACTCCAGACTCGAAACTGCTTTTATGAACATACTCGAACGCATCCGCCAGCGCGCCGCCGCCGATCCACAGCATATCGTGTTGCCGGAAGGAGAAGATCCGCGGACGGTCGTCGCCGCTGCCACCTGCGCGCGCGATCGTCTGGCGCATATTACCCTGCTCGGTAATGAAGAAAAGATTCGCGCCGCGGCGCGTCAAACGAGTGTTGATCTCGGCAGCGTTGAGATTATCGACCACCGCCGCGCGCCTGATTTCGAAAAAATAGCGGCGTTTTATCATGAGCTGAGACGCTCGAAGGGGCTCATGCCGGATGAGGCGCGCATTGCGATCGAAGATCCGCTTTATTACGGCAACTTGCTGGTGCGTCTCGGCCGCGCTGATGGCTCGGTGGCGGGAGCAACCAACACCACCGCGCACACCGTGCGCGCGGCGCTCCACTGCATCGGCGTGCGTGCGGGCTTTAAGATCGTATCGAGCTTTTTTGTAATGGCCCTCCCCGCTTCCCAGTTCGGCGCGGACGGCGCGCTCATCTATGCTGACTGCGGAGTCGTCATCGAGCCTTCGGCGGTGGAGCTGGCGGAGATCGCCGTCGCGAGCGCGGATTCATGCCGGGCGCTGCTGGAGGTTGAGCCGCGCGTCGCGATGCTCTCGTTTTCCACCAAGGGCAGCGCGAATCACAAACTTGTAGACAAAGTGATCGAAGCGACCCGCACGGCGCGCGCCCGCGCGCCCGAACTGGAAATCGACGGCGAATTACAGGTCGATGCCGCGCTCGTTGCGCGTGTCGCCGAATCGAAAGCGCCCGGCTCAAGCGTCGCGGGCCGCGCCAACGTCTTGATCTTCCCTGATCTGCAGGCGGGCAACATCGCTTACAAAATCACCGAGCGACTGGCCGGGGCCGCCGCCATCGGCCCCATCCTGCAGGGCCTCGATAAACCCGCCAACGATCTCTCGCGGGGCTGCAAGGCCGAAGACATCGTCGATGCGGTGGCGATCACCGTCGTCCAAGCGCAGGCCCGGAAAAACGCCCGGTAAATCGGACACGGTTTCGCTCGCCCCGGGCCGGGCCACGCGTGATTCCGTACTGGAAGCAGTAAACCGTGCTACCCTCTTGTCGCATCAGAGTCAGTTAAACCAAAAGCTTACGAGGGTTATCATGCATTTCCGGCGCGGCACGACATCGCTTTTCACCACCGCTTTCCTGATTTTTGTCCTGACGCTGCAATTCCCTGGCGTGCACAGCCGCGCGCAGAGTGGTGCGCACAGGAAGCCCGCGCCTGCCAAAGCGCCGACGCCTGCGGCGGGAAATGTTTCGTCGCCCGTAGATCGTGAAGCGCAGGATAGCGTCAAGGTTTTTACGGAAGAGGTGCGCATCCCCGTCTTCGCCTACGACGAGCACGGGCGTTTTGATCCGACGCTTGAGCTCGACGATATCCTGGTGATCGAAGATGACGTGCCGCAACAGGTCAAGAGCGTACGACACATTCCGGCGAGCGTTCTGCTGCTGGTCGGTACCGGCAACGAGCTCAATCCCGCGATGCGCACCGCCACGACGCGCGACATCGCTCTTAATCTCGTCGCGAAACTGCGCGAAGGCGACAGTATCGCCGCCCTCCAGTTTAACAATCGCACCGAACTCCTCCAGGATTGGACGTTGCGAAAAGAGGAAGTCGCGCGCGCGCTGCGCAGCAAGCTGGTGGCCGGTAAGGGCTCGGCACTTTCGCAGGCGTTCACCCAGGCGTCCCGGTACCTGCAAAAACAGCCGATCGGCAATCGCCATCTCGTGCTGATTACCGATGGCGTCGAGAACGCGAGTAAGACCAGCTATCAGGAAGCGGCCAGGCAGCTAATCGCCACGCAGGCCACCGTGCATGTCATCAGCTATAGCTCGATCGGTCAGAAAGCATTGCAGGAGCAGAATAAGAATCAGAAAGAGGTGATCGGGATGGCACAGAGCCGGGCCGACATAGCGACTGTCGGCATTGACCCGACTCGTCCGCCGGGCATGATTCGCGATGGCGTTAATCCGCCGCGCGTCAATGGCGGCATCAGGTTCGACCCGGAATTGAAGCGACGGCGTGAAGCTTACGAGCGCGAGATGAAGAAGGGCGAAGAAAGGCTCGCCTCGCTCGCAGAAGAAACGGCCGGTCGGATGTGGCTCCCGGCCACCACCGAAGAGATGCTCACACAGGGAAGCGAAGTGGCGCGTGAGATCGGCACGCAGTACGTCGTCACCTACACGCCGAAGCGTCCGCTGGCCTCAGCCGCGCCCGCCGACTACCGACGGCTCACGGTCGCGCCGCGTCGCCTCGGCCTGCAGTTGCGCGCGCGCCGCGGCTATGTCGTCGCCGCGATGCGCTAGGCGATGATTCTCTGACAGGCAAAATCCGACCTCGCACGCATCACTTCGAAAAATCCTTGCGGCGCGGCTGGAGATAGCGCGGGAGCGTTCTAAATCGTGGCTGGTAAAACGGGAATAACGGGACACCGATTCGCCCGTCTCGAGCGGAGAAAAGCACCTGCGCGGGGCTGCCCCATCGAGAGGGAAGATTTTGTGCGGGAGCGCCCCGACACACAAATCATGCCCCGGCGTTTAAGCGATGAAAGGCTGGCTAACCGACGAGAGTCGCGACCCTCGAAGCGACCAAATCGCCCGCTCCTGCTTGTTCGCGTGCCGTAAAATTTTCCTGCTGTTTGATTAGCGAACAGCGGCGCATCTCCTCCCATTCGGCGGGCGGAACCCTGTGAAAAGCCGCCACGACCTGCGGATCAAACTGCTGTTTAGCGTGCTTGTCCAATTCTGCGCTGGCCTCTTGATACGAGCGACCGACGCGATACACGCGATCGCTCGTGATTGCATCAAACGCATCCGCAACAGCGAAAATACGCGCGTTCAGGTCAATTTCCTCACCGCGCAGCCCGTGGGGATATCCGGAACCATTCCATTTTTCGTGATGCTGGGCGACGACCCGCGCCGCGCCTTCTAAAAACTCGATCCCGCTCAGAATCCGCTGTCCGTGCAGGGGATGTTCGCGCATCCGAACCCATTCTTCGTTCGTTAGCGAAGCGGGTTTACGCAGTATCGCATCCGGCACCCCGATCTTGCCGATATCATGCAGGAGCGACCCGAATTCGAGGGCGCGCATCTGTTCTTGACTGAGCTTGAGCTCGCGTCCCAGGCGGAGGCTGAAGCTGACGACGCGCTCGGAATGCCCGTGCGTCTCGCTATCGCGCGCTTCGAGCGCAGCGGTTAAAGCCTTGAGCGTAGTGCGGTAAGCGTCTTCAAGTGAGTACAGGGCGCGGTCCACCTCGGCCGTTCGCTGGACGACCATTTCTTCCAGATAGTTCTCGTAACAGCGTTTGGCCGCACGCAGCGCGTGGTGTTCGAGCGCCCGGCGAACGGCGGCTTCGACGTGGCGCAGATCAAACGGCTTCATGATGTAATCGTACGCGCCGACGCGCAGCGCATCAATCGCGCTCTCCACCGTCTGCACACCGCTAATCACGATTACTACTGCGTCTGGCGCGAGGGCGAGCACATGCGGAACCATCTCCAATCCGCTCATTCCGCTCATCATGATATCGCTGATGATGACATCGAACGCGCCGCCGGAACGCAGCTGCGCCAGCGCCTCTTCCGCCGAACTGACGGCTACACAGTCATGCTTTTCTTCGAGCAACTCATGGAGCACGCTCCTTATTTCCGCCTCGTCGTCGGCGATGAGAATGCGTGCTTTATCTGTTTTTGCTTCAGACATTACTCGAACTCCGTCCTCGTTGATTTCGTCATGCTGTGAGAGGAAGGGCAAAAAAAACGGCGCTTCGTAAATCAGCGCGCCGCAGGGTTAGCACAAAGTATATTACAAACCTTAAATACTGCGAATAATATTTTCATTGAGGCACGCTCCTCCGCTGGTGCTGGCAAGCCACGTGCCAGTTGATGCGGTTGACGTTCATCTATCACAGCAATTATCATGCATTCACATATGCCGGAGTGATGAAATTGGTATACATAGCAGACTCAAAATCTGCCGTCCGCGAGGGCATGGGGGTTCGAGTCCCCCCTCCGGCATATCAAAATCCATTAATTTGACACTCCACTGCCGTCCTTCCGTCACTTTAGCATTGAGCTTTACCTCTTTTTCGGAATCGGCAGGAGCATTGAGACTCGCTTCCGATATTCTTCATATGTCGTGCCGTGAATGCTCACTATATCGCGCTCCTCAAGCTGAATGGCGATCAAAATGTAAGCGGTTGTGGCAATAGCGAAAACCAGATGCCCGACCGTCATGTGGGGCGTTGCCCAGAAGGCTATAATGAAACCCAACATGATCGGGTGGCGCACAACCTTATAGAGAAAGGGCGTCCTGAAGCCCAACTCGGTATACTCCTCCCCACGTTGGTAGAGATAAACCTGCCGCAAGCCAAAGAGATCGAAGTGGTTGATGAGAGATGTGCCGACAAGCACCGTCGCCCAGCCCAGAAAGAAGAGTGCCCACAGGGCGTAACGCCCTGCTGGATTTTCAACGTTCCATACCACATCCGTCATCGGTCGCCATTGCCAGAAAAGCAGAAGCAGGGCGAGACTCGCCAGCAGAACATAGGTGCTCCGTTCAACCGGCTGCGGGACAAATCGAGTCCACCAACGCTTAAAAGCAGGACGCGCCATGACGCTATGCTGGATGGCGAAGAGACCAAGAAGCAGGGCGTTAATCAGAAGCGCCTGACTGAAGGGCGCAGGCTCGCCGGAATCTATCGATTTGGGCACGATTAGATTCCCGACAAACCCGATGGCATAGAGAAACGTGACGAAGAAAATCAAATAGCTGACCACCCCGTATAAGAAAGCAAGTACCCGACCCATGATGTGTTCCTCCTTTCGTGTCTAGTGATTAATTTGAGATTAACTCAACTGCCGCCCAACGCCAGAGTTCAGCGGCCGCCGAAGGCGGTCCGCTGGAACGAATGGTTGGCCGACCTCGGCTACTCAG
>JANOGZ010000013.1:0-1700 GCA_031406255.1 Pyrinomonadaceae bacterium
CCCTGTCAACTCGGGATGAAAGCCTGTGCCAACTTCAAGCAGACTTACAATGCGCCCGTAAAGTTCGGCACGACCTGTCGTGGGCTCCGTGATGCGAGATAGGATTTTGAGAAGCGTTGACTTGCCTGCCCCGTTGCGGCCGATGATGCCAACCACCTCGCCCGGCTGAACCTCAAAGTTTATATCTTTGAGCGCCCATATAATCTCCTCGGAGCGTTCATTGCGCCGCAGTCGCTGGAGCGGAGCGCGCACGGCTCCAGCAAGCGTCTCGCGCAAGGTCGCATAAGGCGCTGCCCGACTCGCACCGATGCGATATTGCTTGCTCAAGTTTTCGACTTTAATGATCGGCTTCATCGGTTTACTAAACTATGTCGGCAAAACTCTTTTCCATACGCCGAAAGTCGTAAGCAGCATAAATGAGGAGGGCTAATGTAATGATGGTTGAGATGGCAAGCGCTGACCAGTTGAACTCTCGCCCTAATAATGAAGCACGGAAGCCTTCAATAATTCCTACCAGGGGGTTTAGAGCATAGATCCACTGCCACCTGGCAGGCACAAGGCTTGATGAATAGACAACCGGCGAAACAAACATCCAGAGTTGAATCAGAACCGGGATTGCAATCCCGACGTCTCTGTATTTGACGTTCAAGGCTGAGATCCACATGCCGAAGCCTAAGGAGAATAATGTGATCAAAACGACGAGAACGGGAAGCATCAGGATACTCCATGTTATCGCCACGTTATAATAGATCATAAATCCGGCAAGAGTGATAAAGGCAACTGCAAAGTCTACCAGTCGCGCCCCAATTGCGGCGCCCGGAATGATCATGCGCGGGAAGTATACTTTAGTAATGAGGTGTGCATTTCCGACAAGGCTATTGCCGCTATTAGAAACAGCGTTCGCGAAAAACGTCCATGGTAATAGCCCGGCGTAAACAAAAATCGGATAAGGAATCCCATCCGAAGGGATGCGAGCCAGTAAACCCAAGAAGATTGTAAAGATAACCGTTGTCAGTAACGGTTGTATGACTACCCACACCACCCCCAGCACGGCCTGTTTGTAGCGCACCTTGAGGTCACGCCAGATCAAGAAATAAAGCAGCTCTCGATATGTCCACAGGTCACGGAGATTGATCGCCACCCATGATTTACTTGGCTCGATGATTACCAGCGGTTCTTCTGGCAAAGATGGCGATATTTGACGAGGCGGCTCAGCTCTGGAAGATGAAGTGGTTTGTGTTGTGGCTGGTTCCAGCACGCTTTCGCTAGTACTCAAATCCATCAAAATAAGACGGTTTGGCGTAAGCTCTTTCTCGTCCTATAGCCTTTACGCTTCCGCATGCCCTGTATGTATGAGATTCGTCTGATCTTATACTCCAAAAATTAGTCTAGTTCAGGGATGATACACACGTCAACTACAGGCACGCCGCAAAAAATTTTAGTAAATCAGAACGGCGATGAAGTGTAATACGGCGTCTTGCTATTACTGCTGACCGAAGCGGGCGCGGTACTCACCGCTGACGATGAACGACTTGACCATCTCCGCCGCGCGGAAGTCGCCCCCGGATTGATCCAGCTTGTCCAGCCAGAACCGGTATCCGCTGAAGTCCGCGTCCGGCGCGTCGTCCGGGTTACGCCTGAGGTAGCCGAAATACTGCATCAGCACAAACGCCGGATTGAACTCTTTACGCGTGAACGCC
>JANOGZ010000048.1:0-7960 GCA_031406255.1 Pyrinomonadaceae bacterium
TCTATCTTCTGGGACGCGAAGATGATTGATGCGCATATCATGCTGGGACGTATCTTCCTTGAACGCGGCGACCGCGCGATGGCGATGGCCTATGCGCGCAGCGCGATGCAGATTGATCCCAACAACCAGGAGGCCGTTGCCCTTCATCGGCAGGTCGAAACGGGCGCGCGCTGACCCGGCACCCGTCGCCCAGGTCGCCGCATATCAGCGCGCTCGCACCCGGCCGTGAACGACCGCTCCTTCACGCGCCGGATGTTTTGGTCGGAGGATACTGAAAGTATGACCGGCACCTCGACGGTTTTCACGGCGCTGTTATTATCGGGAAGCGTGCTGGCGAGCGCTCTCGTGGTGGCAGCGTTCATCGTCCTGGCGTTGTCGAGACACAAGAGAATGATCGCCCGGGGCGAAGTTCATTTGATAAATTGCCTGGCCTCCGTCGAGCAGCCGCTGGAACCGGAGGGCGTTGTGCTGGTGCGCGGCGAATTGTGGAGCGCGCGCTCACGCACCGGCGAGAACATAGGGTGCGGGCGGCGCAACGTTCGCGTCGTCGCGGCGCGCGGCGCATGGCTGGAAGTCGAGGCGTGTGAGCGACCCATCCCCGCCACTTCTCTTCAGTGCCGTTGATGTAAATCCTGGACGCTCGGCGCGGAAGCGTTTGGCGTGCGGCCTAAACGATCAATCGTGGGGGGTTTCCATAAAATTTGTATTCTGTGGCACGCGAGGTGCTATATGGAACGGTGGCAAGCACGGAAGCAGTTAAGCCGTGACCCCGCCGCCAGCACTTCTCTGAGCGTGGCCTGCCGCTACGCCAGCCGCCCGCCGAGCGACCCTACATTATCCCCTCCAATACGTGAACCCGGTCAAATGACTGGGTTCTCCTGCATTTGGGCCCCTTATTTTCAGGCACAATACTACCGTACGGCATTTTGGATGGTTTCCGGAAGTAGCTCTTCTGGAAAATTGGAAGACGTCGACGCGACAAAACTTGTCACTTCACCAGTGACGTTTTCTGTTCTTTATCTCGGAATAGTCGCCCTCAGTGGCTTTGGGGATGTCATGGTGGCGTCAGGTTGAGTGAATTTATTCGGTCAAGGTGATACGAAACCGTATACTCGGGCGTAGTCGGCGACACAGTGACCTGCCCCCGTTTTGAGTACCACAGGAAAAGTTAGAATCTCAGGTTTTGACCTGCACCCATTTATTAAACAGTTTCGAGGGTTAAAATTTCCGCTTTTTGCGCGGCTCGGATTTGCTGCCAGCGTACCACAAACTCGCTTGGCGCCCGATGGTCAAGTGAGCTATGCGGACGAAATTGATTGTAGTCTTCTCGCCATGCCTCGACGATCTCTTGGGCATCTTCAAGCGAGGTGAACCAGTTCTGCTGCAAACACTCTTGCCGCAGCCTTCCATTGAAGCTTTCGATCAGTGCATTGTCGGTTGGCTTGCCCACACGACTGAAATCTAGTTTCACGCCGTTACGATGTGCCCATTCGTCCATCGCCTTCGAGATGAATTCAGACCCGTTGTCCACTTTGATCGTGGGCGGTAATCCGGAGCTGCTTTTCAGTTGTTCAAGAACTTCGACCACGCGCTGGCCCGTCAGCGAGAAGTCCACCTCAATGGCCGGGCTCACTCGGCTAAAGTTATCCACTAACGTCAAGAGCCGAAACCGTCGCCCCGAAGAGAGCCGATCCGCCACGCGCGTCCATGCTCCAATATTCGTCTACCAGCCTTCGCGCCGAAGCAGGACGTGCAAGCGCCGGTAGCCGTAGCGGACGCGGGCACCAGCCAGGTCCTTCAATCTGACCCGCAGTTCAGTCTGTGGGTCGCCGTGATTGCGATAGAAGTGACAAAGAGCGTGCGAAGCAGAGCGCCTGACAGGCACGACGCTTCGGCACTCGAAAGCCTGTGCACAGAAACTCAACCAGAGCCCGCTCCCACACGGTGGCGAATTCACCTATCGCTCGTCATAGAATTCTGGCCATACCCACACCACTTTGGGTCATCTTCATCTTCCGCATGTGATATTTTCCCGTCGGGTTCTGACTTTTATGCGAGGGAGGCATTCGTGAAGGGGGAAGATTATGCATACTTACATATCCTGGAAGACAGTTTCTGGTGGTTTACAGGAATGCGCGGGGTCACGGCGGCACTGCTTGATCCGGTGTGCCCTCCGGAGCGGAACAGACTTATTCTTGATGCCGGGTGTGGCACTGGCGGTATGCTCGCTTGGCTCAAGCGATACGCCGGAACGGGAAGGGTCATCGGGATCGACTTGGTTCCTGACGCGATCAATTTTTGCCGCGGGCGGGAGCACAAGTACTTGGTTCAGGCCTCGGTGACGGATTTACCATTCGCCGATGCGGTGTTCGATCTCGTCACGAGCTTTGACGTGCTCGTTCAATTGCCTGGGGAGACGTCAGACTTGCGTGCAATGCGCGAGATGCACCGCGTACTTCGGCCGGGCGGCATCGCCTTTGTGCGCGCAGCTGCTTACGGATGGTTGAGGAGCGGGCACGATGAGGCTCTTGGCACACAGCGCCGCTATCACCGCGGCGAACTTGCCGGGAAAATGGAGAATGCCGGCTTTAATATTCTACGCGCCACTTATGCCAACAGCTTATTGCTGCCGGTGGCCGTGGTGCGACGGCTGCTCCTAAAGCCGATCGGGCTGGCCGATCCCGGCTCCGATGTGAAACCCCTTTCGCCAGGTCTCCAGTGGCTGAACCGTGCACTCGCGGAAGTGCTTCGATGTGAAGCGCATCTGCTCAAACACTCAAGATTAAACCTACTCGCAGGCCTTTCGGTAATTTGTGTGGCGGAGAAGCCGCGTGGGTAGAGCTTACGATCGGGGATCCACGCCCCTGAACAGGGCGCGTGCCCCCGCAACAGTAATCTCGCCCTCAGTATCCCTGTACTGCCGACTGAGATCGAAAAAGTGAATTCGCACGTGGATTCCAGTAGTGTTCGCGATGCTGTTGATAAAACTCGATGGTGCGAGTTAAGCCTGCGCGCAGGGAAGTGCGCGGACGCCAGCCGAGCAGCGACTCTATTTTCTTGTAGCTCGAAAATGCGTTACCGATGTCGATCATCTGCTGCTCGGGCGGGAACGGGACGTCTTGCACCGAGCCGCGGCCGGTGATCGAGATCAACTCTTCCGCCATTTCGGACAGCATGATGGGTTGCTCCCCCCCGAGGTTGAAGGTCTCACCTTCAGCGGCTTCGCTGATGGCAGCCAGCAGCAACGCTTCAACCACGTCGTCGACATAGTTCAAGTCACGGCGCTGCCGACCCGTGCCGAACAGCTCGATCACCCCCCCGTCTATGGCCTGGCGTATGATCCACGCGGCGAAGCCCTGCCGGTTGTGGCAGAGGAGTTGTCGCGGACCGTAGGTGTTGGTCAGGCGCAGGCACACGGTTCGGGTGCCGTAAACACGGTGGTAAAGCAGGTGGTATTGTTCGGCGGCGAGCTTGTTGATGCCGTTGACGTCCAGCGGCGCGACCCTGTGGTGCTCATCCAGAGGCAGATAGACGGGCCTCCCGTAAACCTGTCGCGTGCTGGTGAAAACGATTTTCACGTGCGGGTTGAAGCTGCGGCATGCCTCGAGAAGCGTCAGTTGTGCGGCGCAGTTGAGCTCGAGGTCGCGCTGCGGGAGCCTCATGGACTCAAGATGGCTGACACTGCCCGCGAGATTGAAGATGTAGTCCACGCCGCCGACCAGGTGATTGACGACCCAATCATCGCCAATATTGCCGGTGTGCAGCTGGACGCGATCCTGAATGCCGTCGATGTTGAAGAGATTCCCGCCCTGGTCCGGTAACAGCGCGTCCAGAATGATCACTTTAACGTCGCCGTGGGCGACAAGCTTGTGCGCCAGATTACTCCCGATGAATCCGAGGCCACCGGTAATGAGTACGGTGCGACCTTTATACTCACTAAATTGACTGGAATTAATCATCGTTACTAAAAATGACGGGCTGGGTTTAGTTGTACTTTACAGCAAGAAAGGCGTGTTTTCTATCGGCTTTCCTGTTCAAGTATGTTTTGAGCCCGGCCTCGAAGAGTCTTTCACCTTCGATCTATTCAAGGCGTCTATGGCCTTCATTGCCGCCACGGAAGCGAGGCAGCAGGACGAGTTGTACCCACAGCGACAGAAAATCGTAGGCGGTCCGGGCCACCCGCCTCAGAGTAAAGAATTGTGAACGCCCGTGCGCCCTGGGGTAGTGATGAACGGGAACTTCGGCGAAAATACACCCCGCCCGCTGCAGCTTGTAAACAAGTTCTACGCATATCACCCCACTAGATGAGACGAGTTCAATCTGCTCTATTGCGCTCCGCCGCAGCAGTCGGAAGTCGCAATCAACATCGCGGATTGGTATGCGAAATAAAAGATGCGCCAGGCCGTTATAAACGGCGCCAAGCAGTTTGCGCTGCCCATCGTCCGCGCGTTCTATCTTATAGCCGTTGATGATGTCAACCCCGTCACTCAGAAGCTGGTGTAAAGCCGCTAGCTCGCGCACGTCGTACTGCCCGTCCCCGTCCGTGTAAAAAATCAAATCCTTTCTTGCGTTACTGAATCCGGAGCGAAGCGCTCCACCGTATCCCTGGTTGTGCTCATGGTGGACAACCTTCACGTTCGGCAGGACGCGTGCTAATTCATCCAGAATGGCAGGGGTGGCGTCCGTACTACCATCGTTCACCACGATCACTTCGTAATCATCAGTCAATGTTGAAAGAACAGCGTGGGCGTTCATCACTAAGGACGCGATGCTCCCCTCGTCGTTAAAAGCCGGGAAGAAGACGCTGATGCTTTTGATATCAGGTGGATTGGACATTATTACAATGGGCGGATGGCGGGCTATGGGATTGTGTAGGCGCCATTCAGCTGAAAAGCTTTACCGGTATTCGCATCAAATGCCCAGGCGGTTATCCTTGCGGGGCGCAACGGCAGTTCACCGATAGAGAAAGATTTACGCCAGTGCTGATGAGAATATGTATCACCGATCAAGTTTTTAACACCGCCTCCCCTTCTTGTTTCCGGATACGCCAAGGCGAACACAAAGGGATCCCCATCCATCCCGCCATAAGCCAAAAGAACAGCATCGGCTGGCTCTCCTTCTCTATGCGGAAGGATCGCCCAACCGGAAGCGGTGTATGTATCATTTAATCCGTCCAGGCCGTCAAACGCGCCGTAATCGCTAAAACCAGGCTCAACTACGCCCGCAAAATCTCGAATTCTATTACTTCGCAGCAACCCGGGTCGCAAAAAATTCAAACCGTCAAGAGCGTTCGCCTTTTGAGCCATGAGATCCAGGTTTGGGAAAAGACCGTTCGCCTGCTGGTCGGGAATGATGTTGATGAATAACAGACCGGCTTTCGCGTGCAGCAGCCTCGCCCTCCAGTCACTCATCTGCCGGATCGCAAGAATAAAAATCAGCGGCTGCAAAAAAATGAGTATCCCGGCTGCCGTAACCATGATACGGGTCAGCAAAATTTTACTCGGCTTGGAGTGACCTTTATTAAACCAATCATCAGCAATAATTGGTATCAGGAAAATCAAAGATACAATTAAGTAGATTGAGTAGCCCATGTACCTTGTCGACAGGGACTGTCCGAGGCCGAAGCCTACCCTTCCTATCGTGACCATCAGCGCGCTGAGAACCGAGTAGGCTCCGAGCATCAGCCATCCGATCATGCGGCGCGCCAGAGCAAGGTCCGTCCTGAACTTTAAAAAGTATATAAAGGATAATACGAAAAGGGATACCAGAACAGCGCCCTCGACAATGGCGAATTTCCACCTTCCCAGTGCGAGCGGCGCTCCAAGAAAGGAGAAAAAGTAAGCTGTCGCCTGTCCCGGGTCGACTAGCGTCGCCGAAAGGCTGGGGTGGTGTGAAGGCTTTTGGTAGTCATAGAGATAAAGCGCGAGGTTCAATACGATCCCGCATACCCACCCCGACACCAGCCAGTACTTCTTTGGGCGCTCCTCGCGTGAAGTTAACAGAATAAGGGCCGGAAGAACAACCGCCCAGCAGAGCACTCCGTTTGCCGAAGAGAAAGTGCTGAGGGTGGACAGACCCGCGCAGCTCAGAAATTTGGCTCTCGCGCTTAAATCGGAATAGGCGATCAGCAGACAGACCGTAACGCACGCGATGGGTATGAAATAAATGACCTGAACGCCGAAAAGCCAGTTCTCGTGCTGCACCGGAGAAAAGATGAACAGATTGGCGATAAACATACCCACCAGCCTTCGGGGCTGGCTGTGGCCTAATGTAAATCCGGATAACCGGTAGATGTTATGGGAGATGAAGCAGGCGAGCAAAAATATTAGGAGCATCTCATACTTAACATTCCAATACGTTAACCAGCCCAACATGACAAAGATGAGATTGGGAAAGAACTGCCTGTATTCGTTTTGCTGCGCGAATAGGTCGTTGAATGAGAGTGTGCCTTGAGCGAATTTCTCGAATAGAAAAGCAATAGTCCATTGGTCCCCGAAGGGAACATCGACGCTAAACTTTACAATGAGCATCCCGAGAAGACAGGGAGGGAGGGTCGCCAGGCAGAAGAATAGGGCTTTTCGCATGAGTTACGACGACGGTAAATTATCTCACTGCGATCGTGCCGGGTGAGATCGGGCCTTGACGCGCACAAAGGAATTAGCCATTGTCTCATCAATCATGAGACGCCTCAAACGCTTCATCATCATCCTTTCGACTGCTTTTATCGCCTTCGCCCCGCCAGGGACGTTGATCTTTGGAGTGATCCTTATTTTAGGACTGGTAGGAAATTTTTGGCTAGTAGCTGGAAGTATTGTCATCCTTTTCGCACTCACGGCCATCTGGCTTCTTCGCAGAAGATCTGCTTAAAAGCAAGGGTGAGCCGTATGTGCCTCATCCTCTCCCCAGAGTTTTATACCGCGTCGCTTTCTCACGCTCGCCGATCTGGAAGCAACAAAAGCAGGACTTTAACGGTGTTAGAGCGTGTCTGAGAAATCATTTCAAGCCTCAAGACGCGCAAGCATCAAGCGAATCATTACCACATAAACCATTGCTTCCGATGTCTCACATAATGCTTCGTAGTCTTTCGAGAGCCGTCTATGCTTGACCAGCCAACCAAACGTGCGCTCCACCACCCAACGTTTCGGTAACACCACAAAGCCCTGTTGCTCATCGCTGCGTTTGACCTGCTCGATGCTCACCGCACGCCACCGCTTAATTGTCTTGATCCACTCGAACAATGACTCCTTGTATCCACCATCGAGCCAGATCAGTCGCAAACGCCACCACGCTTTGCTTAACTCGGCTAAAACCAGTCTCGCTCCGGCGGTTTCCGACACCGAAGCGGCGTGCACCACGACCACGATCAATAACCCCAGAGTGTCAACTAAAATATGCCGCTTTCTGCCCTTGATCCTTTTGCCGGCATCAAAGCCAACCTCTTGGCGCGCACCGTCAAGGGTTTTCACACTCTGGCTATCAAGGATCGCCGCCGAACTTTGTGCGTGGCGACCCGCTCGTTTCCTGAGCAAGCGGCGCAGCCGTTTGTTAAGTCGTTGCCACAATCCGCTCTTTCGCCACACACGGAAATAGTGATAGACGGTTTTCCATGGTGGATAATCATTGGGCACATATCGCCACGCGCAACCCGTTCGCGCCAAATAGAAAATCGCATTCACGATCTCGCGCCGCGCGTGTTTGGGCGGTCTGCCCATCTGTTTTTGCTTGGGCAAGCATCTTTTGAGATACTGCCATTCCCCGTCAGTTAGGTCAGAAGGATATTTTTTTGTACACACACATCCAACTTACCAGACTGGCGGGGACTTTTCAGACTCGCTCTTAGACCTGGACTTACCATTCATCGATGGCATCGAGCGGGCCAAACGGCCCGTGCGCGTACCGGTTGTGCTCACGCGCGACGAGGCCGATCGAATACTCTCCCATCTCAGCGGCACGTACAAGT
>JANOGZ010000086.1:0-8402 GCA_031406255.1 Pyrinomonadaceae bacterium
TCCACATGTTCGATATGTCGTCGGCTTCGCTGGCGCAGCTCTACGTTGATCTCGACGCGGAGAATCATACGCGTGAGGGCGTCGTGATCGATATCCGCTATAACAATGGCGGCTTCGTCAATGTCTATGCGATCGATGTGCTGGCGCGGCGCGGGTACCTGACGATGACTCCGCGCGGATTCTCATCAACTCCGGCGCGCACGCTGCTCGGCCAGCGCGCGCTCGAATCGCCGACAGTTCTCGTGACCAACCAGCATTCGCTCTCCGACGCGGAAGACTTCGCCGAAGGGTACCGCACGCTCCGGCTCGGTAAGATCGTTGGCGAGCCGACGGCCGGGTGGATCATCTATACCTCAAACGTGCCGCTGATTGACGGCTCGATCTTCCGCATCCCTTTTATCAAGGTCACGGCAAACGATGGAAAGGTGATGGAACTGAACCCGCGTCCGGTTGACGTGCCGGTCAGGCGGCCCATCGGCGAGAGTTACACGGGGCGCGACGCGCAGCTTGATGCGGCCGTCCGTGAATTGCTTCGACAAAAGGGCGATCGGGCCGGACAGTAGTTCCATGAATTTCAAAGATCACTTCTCAGCGCATGCGCAACACTACGCGAAGTATCGGCCGCATTATCCGCAGGAACTGTTCGAACATCTGGCGGCTGTGACGCGCGCTCACGAAAGGGCATGGGATTGCGCGACGGGTAACGGCCAGGCGGCGCACGGCCTCACGCCTTTTTTTGCGCACATCATCGCCACCGACCCGAGCGAATCGCAAATCGAGAACGCGACCGGACACGAAAAGATCACTTACCGGGTCGCCACGGCTGAACAGACGGACATCGAACCTGGCAGTATTGATCTGGTGACGGTGGCGCAGGCGCTCCACTGGTTCGATCTGGATGGCTTCTACCGGGAAGTAAAGCGCGTCCTCAAGCCCGGGGGAGCGCTCGCGGTGTGGTGTTATAACCTGCTCGAGGTTTCTCCCGAGATAGATCGGCAGATCCGGGATTTTTACCAGAACATCGTCGGACCCTACTGGGCGCCGGAAAGAGAGCTGGTCGAGGATGGATATCGCTCGATCGCTTTTCCGTTCAGGGAACTGGCGCCGCCCCGCGTGTCCATGCAGGCCCGCTGGTCTCTGCCTGACCTGCTCGGATACTTGCGCACGTGGTCGGCGACGCAAGAATTCACGAAAGCGCGCGGCGCGGACCCGGTCGCCAAAATTGCGGATGATCTGCTCGCCGGCTGGGGTGCGCCGGAGACGAGGAAAACTGTGAAGTGGCCGCTTCAGATTCGGATCGGAGACGTGCCGCTGCGGTGAAAGCGAACAGCCCCCGCCAAACGAATCTCGATGGCAGACACACGGGCCGGCCACATCACCGACCATCGGGCACAGACTGAATACAGCCGCTCGGATTTACAATTACCGGGCTGAAAATATCAGAGCATGTCGTCGATGCTTTGTGATGAGGAGGCGGGGGTGCGGAGTTGATCGGGTTCGGGCAAGAGGCCGCGCTCTCGATACTGGCGGAGTTTATTATGAAGTGTTTTCAGGCTGATCTGGAGTAGTTCGGCGGCGCGCGTTTTGTTGTTGTCAGTCTTCTGTAGGGTGCGCAGGATCATCTGTCGCTCGACCTCCTCGATCGGTGTGCCGACGGGCAGCATCAGCGTGTCTTCGCTGCGCGCGTGGGCGCGCTGGTCGAGCGGATAGGGCGCGAGGTGATGCCTTTCGATCGCTTCGCCGGAACAGATGATCACCGCGCGCTCGATCACATTACGCAATTCGCGGACGTTGCCCGGCCAGTGATGAGATTGTAATGCCTCGAGCGCGCTGGTCGTCATGAACCGGGCCGGACGTTCATGCCTTTCCGCCAGTTGCGAGACGAGATGCTGCGCCAGAAGGGGTAAATCTTCTTTGCGGCGACGCAGCGGCGGCATCTCGATGGTGATGACGTTGAGGCGATACAGCAAATCTTCACGGAACGTCCCGGTCCTCACCGCCTCGTGCGGATCACGGTTGGTGGCCGCCAGTACGCGCACGTCAATCGAAATCTCCTGCGGGCTGCCGAGGCGGCGCACGGAGCGTTCTTCGAGCACGCGCAGCAGCTTGGCCTGCAGCAGCGGCGGCATCTCCGCAATCTCGTCCAGCAGCAGCGTCCCCGTGTGAGCCAGTTCGAAGCATCCCTGCCGGCGCGTCGCGGCGCCCGTGAACGCGCCCTTCTCATGGCCGAACAGTTCGGATTCCATCAATGTTTCGGGAATCGCCGAACAATTGATCGCCACAAACGGCGCTTTTTTGCGCGGACTCAAGTTGTGTATCGTGCGCGCGACGAGTTCCTTGCCGGTGCCCGATTCGCCCGTGATGAGAACCGAAGCAGAAGAGGACGCCACCTGCTCGATCAGAGCATAAATCTGGCGCATCGATTCGGAGTTGCCGACCAGTTCGCCGAACGCGCCGCGATCAAGCAATTGCCGGCGGAGCACTTCATTGGCGCGCCGCGCCTCGCCATATGCGACCGCCCGTTCGACGACGAAGCGGAGTTTATCCGTATCAATCGGCTTCTCGAAATAGTGGTACGCGCCTTCCTCCTGAATGGCGCGCACGGCCATCTCGACCGAGCCGCGTCCGGTCAGAAGGATCACGGCGATCTCCGGGTAGCGGGCGCGCACCTCACGCAGCAACCCGAAACCATCGAGGCGGGGCATCAAAACGTCGGTGATGATGACAGCCGGGCGGAAATCTTCGACGCGTTGCAGGCCGGCGACGCCATCGGCGGCGACCGCCGTCTCATAACCCCACGCGGACAGCAGTTCGCAGCAGCCCTCGGCGGCCGTTGACTCATCATCAACAACGAGCACGCGTCCCTTCAGCATGGCCGCCAGTTTATCATATGCCGTTCCGTCCGGTCGGTTTGAAAGCATGGCGCTCCAGATCGAAACTACCCCGTCCTGACTCGCTTCACCTCACACCGGGGTCGCCGCTCGAAGCAGACGAATTTTCTCGATTTTATGAGTGACTGTCGAGCGATACTGCCGGCCCCTTTATGCGCTCGCGTAATAATCGGCGATGGCCCGCGCGAGCGCCGGGATAGTGTATTCGCTCGGTTGAATATCGGTATGTAGGCTGTACTGCGCGGCGGTGTGCGCGGTGATGTCGCCGATACAGGCGATCCGCACTCCATCGAGCAGACGGCTCAGATCGGTCGTGTCGAACAACTGCGCGAAATTGCTGACGGTCGAAGAACTCGTAAACGTAATGCAATCCACCGCGCCGCCGACGAGCAACGCCTCGATGCGCGCGCGATCCGTGGATTCGGGCCGAACCGTGCGGTAAGCGGCAACCACATCGGCGCGCGCCCCCGCGTCTGCGAGCGCGCGCGGAAGATAATCACGCGCCACGGCCGCGCGCGGAATAAGAAAATTTTGACCGCGCAGGCCCTCACGACCTCCGAGGAAGCGCTCGATCGCCGTGAAGACCCCCTCGGCCTTAAACTCTTCGGGGACGACATCCACATGAACCCGCGCATCGCGCAACCGATCGGCGGTCGCCTCGCCGATCGCACACACGCGCAGATCGTCAAGATCGCTCGCCTCGAGCCCGCCCGCTTCGAGGCGGCGCATGAAATGCTCCACGCCGTTGACGCTGGTAAAAACCAGCCAGTCATAGCCATACATATGCGCGATCGCGTCATCGAGCGGCTCGTAGGATTCCGGCGCGACGATCTCGATGGTCGGGCAGGCAACGACGCGCGCGCCGTAGGCTTCCAGTTCGGCCGCGAAGCGGTCGGCCTGTGCGCGTGCGCGCGTGATCATGATCGTGCGTCCCGCCAGCTGAGACTGCGCGGGCGACGCCGTCATTACTGCGTCGGACGAGGTTTCCCCCTGTTGTTTCGACATGATGATTCCGCTCGACGTACCGGGAACGTTAATCTGCCCTACGCGTGCAGTTCTGCGAGCAGCGAAGCAGCCCCGCGCGCGTGGAGCTGAGCGGCGAGCCGCGCGCCGATCCGCTCGGCGTCGTCCGGCGGACCTTCAAGCGAATCGCGAATAATATCAACGCCCGAGAGGCCGACCACCAGCGCTTCAAGCCGCAGTTCGTCTCCGTTAACCGTGGCGTGCGCGGCGATCGGAACCTGGCAGCCTCCGCCCAGCTCGCGCAGCAGCGCGCGCTCGGCCAGGCATGCTGCGCGCGTCGGCGCATCATTGAGGTGCGTGACCAGCGCGTTCGTCTCTTCATCTTCGGCCCGCGTCTCGATTCCGAGCGCGCCCTGCCCGACCGCCGGCAACATCTCTTTTGTCGTCACGGGAGAACTGATGCGATCCGTGAAACCCAGCCGCCGCAGCCCGGCCGATGCCAGAATGATGGCATCGTAGTCGCCCGCATCGAGCTTACGCAGGCGCGTATCAACATTACCGCGCAAATCTTTGATCGTGAGATCAGGGCGCAGATGCCTCAATTGGGCGATGCGGCGCGGGCTGGAAGTCCCGACGATCGCGCCCTCAGGAAGGCTCCTGAGGGACGCCTTATCAGGCGACAGGTCGGCGCGCAGCACCAGCGCGTCGCGCGCGTCTTCGCGCTCGGTAATCGCCGCGATGGAAAGTCTTTCAGGCAGCGTGGTCGGCAGGTCTTTCAGCGAGTGGACGGCCAGATCAATGCGCTCGTCGAGCAGCGCTTCCTCAAGCTCTTTGGTGAATACGCCCTGCCCGCCGATGACCGCCAGCGGCACATCGCGCATCACATCGCCCGAGGTCTTGATGATCTCGATGCGAACTTCCGCAGCGGGCTGAAGCGCTTCAAGCCGTGCCTTGACCCACTCCGCCTGCCACAGCGCGAGCCGCGAGCCGCGCGAGCCGATGATGAAGTAATCTCTATTCTTCAAGTCCAAATATCTCGCGCCACGCCTCCATGCGCGCATCCTCGCCCGAATCGTACGAGCGGCGCATGCGGTGAATGACAGGGTGAGAAATCTTGTTGACGGCCGAGGTGAGCAAGGTTTCGATGGCCCGCTCCTGTTCGGGAGTGAGCTCGCCGAGACGGTGCCGTTGCCGTTTCAGTTCGGCGTGCGCGATGGCGTGGAGTTTCTCGCGCAGCGCGCCGACCGTCGGCCCGATATCGAGATTGCGCAACGCCTGCTGAAATTGCATAACCTCGGATTCGACGATCACCTCGGCGCGTTCCGCTTCGCGCTCGCGCTCGCGAATATTGGAAGCGACGACCGCTTCCAGATCATCCACGTCGAAGACGAAAAGATTGTCGAGCTCGCCAACGGCCGGATCGATATTGCGCGGCACGCTGATATCTATGAAGAAGGCGGGGCGGTTGCGGCGCGCCTCGCGCGCCTCGGTCGCCATCTGCGGAGTGATCACATACTCCTGCGCCGCGGTCGAGCAGATGACGATGTCGGCTTCGGCGAGATATTCGGCGAGCGAGGCGAACTCGACCGCCTCGCCGCCAAATTTGCCGGCCAGCTCCTGCGCCGCCGCGTGCGTTCGATTGGCGACGAGCAGGCGCGTGGCCCCCGCCCCGACCAGATGCCGCGCGGCCAGTTCGGCCATTTCACCCGCGCCGATCAGGAGAACCGTCGCGCCCTCGAGTGAGCCGAAGATTTTGCGCCCGAGCTCGACCGCGGTGAAGCTGATCGAGACGGCCGAGGCCGCGATCCCCGTCTCGGTACGCACGCGCTTGGCGACGCGCAGGGCCGTGTGGACGAGACGATGAAGCACGCGCCCGGCCGTTCCAGCCGAAACGGCGAGCGAATAGGCGTGGCGCACCTGCCCGAGCACCTGCGGCTCGCCGACCACCATCGAATCGAGCGAGGAAGCGACGCGAAAGACGTGACGCACGGCGGCCGTATCAGCGTGGGTGTAGAGGTGCTCGCCGAAAACCTCGCAGGGGACGCGGCGCGCTTCGCTCAAAAAATTGTTGACGCGCGAAGCCGCCTCTTCGCCGCGCTCGTGAGCGGTGGCGGCGAGGATCTCGACGCGGTTACAGGTCGAAACGATCAGGCCCTCGCGGATCACTTCGCCGTCCACCAGCGCGTGGAGGCTTTCGGCGCACGCTTCATCCGTGAACGCGAGTTGCTCACGAACCTCAACGGGCGCTGTCTTGTGATTGAGTCCGACGAGAACGATGGACATAAGATAAAACAGTGGTCCGTGGTCAGCCGGTCATGTGTGGTGCCGATCTTCCATGGCGCACGTGCCGGGACGCGCCGGCGCTCTCTTCTGTATGTTAGCTGACCACTGCTGGCTGATAGCTTTTTCAGCCGAAAACGTGATAGCCGCCCAGCAAGAGCGCGCCGAGGAAAGTGCACACAACCAGACCGAAGCCGGCGACGCCGAGCCATGCCGCCTTGCGCCCGCGCCACTGATCGCGATAATGAATCAGCGTCAGGTACAACACCCACGTCAACACCGCGGCGATCTCGATCGGATCGTTATGCCACAGGCGGCCGCTGCGCGCCGAGGACCAGACCATCCCGGTGATGATGCCGAGCGAGAGCAGCGTGAAGCCGATGCTGGCCGCCGTCGTGCCGATGTCGTCAACGATGCTCAGCGGCGGCAGCCGGTGAAAGATGGCGCTGAAGGTCTTCAGCTTCAGCTCGCGTTCCTGCAGGAGATACATCACGCTCGCCGCGAAGGCGACGGAAAACGACGCGTAGGCGAAAATAAGCAGCGTCGTGTGAATCGGAAAGAGCCACGCCGCCTCGCCGCCCGTCACCTTGCCTGATACCAGAACCGAACCGCCGCGCACCAGATTCGAAACGAAGACGAGCAGCACGACCAGCGGCAGCGTGAAAACGCCGAGCGCCTGCGCGCGATAACGATAGACGGCCAGAGCATAGACGATCACCAGCGTCCACGCCAGAAAAGAGATGGTCTCATGCAGGTGCATGAGCGGGTAGTGGCCGTCCTCGACCCAGTCGACGACCGTCGCGGCCGTATGCGCGGCAAAACCGCAGGCGAGCGCGATCAGCGACAGGCGCACGCTCGCGCGCCGCTTATTGACGAACGCGAGTATGGAGTGGATCGCGGCAACTACATAAGCCGCGAGCGCTGCGTATAAAAGAGGTTTCATCGGCGATGGGGCGATCTTCCGGACGGCACGTCCGTATTGTAATTGAATGGAAAAACGGCGGCAAGTCTGCGCTTCCGGTGCGGGCGCGTGTTGAAAGCCGGCCGCAAGACGTGAGAAACTTCCAAAGGAAGGCACCAGAGGCGTTAAGGAGAGTTTCGGAGGACACGGAAAGCCCTGCCGGGGCGGGCTTTTCCCCGGCCGCGTTTCGCCGTTCGGCGAAGATTCGGGCCCTCAGCGGCCAGACGATCGTAACGGAAGGGAAGCTTTTAATACAAATGCCTGATCGAAAAGATGCCTGGGAGCTGCTCTGTGAATATACGAAAGGTGATAGCCTCCGCCGGCACGCGGTGGCCGTCGAGACGGCGATGCGCGCGTGCGCGGCGCGCTATGGCGGGCCGGAGGCGGACATGGACGAATGGGGTCTCGTCGGCCTGTTACACGATTTTGATTACGAGATGTTTCCCACCGAGGAGGAGCATCCATTTAAGGGCGCGGCGATCATGTGCGGGCGCGGCTATCCCGAGCATATGATTCGTGCGATCATGGGACATGCGACTTATACCGGCGTCCCGCGCGATACGGCGATGGCGCGCTCTCTCTTTGCGACCGATGAGCTGTGTGGGTTTCTGGTCGCCTGCGCGCTGGTGCGCCCGTCACGCAGCCTCGACGACCTGGAAGTCTCCTCGGTTAAAAAGAAGCTGAAGGATAAAGCCTTCGCGCGGACGGTCAATCGCGACGACATTCGACAGGGAGTTGCGGAGCTCGGCGTTGATCTGGAGGAACATATACGTTTCGTGATTGATGCGCTGCGGCCCGTGCAGCAGGAGATCGGCCTGGGCGCTTCAGCCGGGAGTTGAAAGCTGGAAGCTGGAAGCTTCCATCGGCGAGCGTCCGTCCATGTCCCCTCGTGGAGGGTTATCCGATGTTGCGCGGGGGGGGCGGCGGTGGCGCTTCCGGCTTCGGCGCGGAGGTCTTCGCGAGGATAATCGCGCCGGCGACCAGCGCGGCAAGCGTTAGCAGCCCCGCGAAAAGCGCCGTTGACATCGCTTGCAGGGCGCGCCGCCGTGATGTATGGCGGTAGATAAAGATGCTCGCCAGGGTGATCGCCGCGAGGGGCATCAGCAGCGTGCTGAGGAGAGTAAGATCGGGCGCTGTCGTGAGGCGGCCGGGGGTATCATGAAGGAGACCGTAGGCAGTTCCGATGCTCGCGCCCGCGCCGATGATCGTGGCAAGCAGCGAGGTGACGAGTACCAGCTTCCAGCGCATCCGGCTTTAATCCTCTATGATTGACTGGGCGGAGCCTCGATCCAGTAGATGAAAAATGC
>JANOGZ010000092.1:0-4022 GCA_031406255.1 Pyrinomonadaceae bacterium
GACCGTTTTTCGGCGGCGGTTTTGTTCGCCGACATCTCGGGCTTCACGGCGCTGACGGAGCGACTGGCGGCGCGGGGGCCGTCGGGAGCGGAGGATCTGACGCAGCTGCTGAACACGTATTTCGGGCAGTTGGTAGACCTGATCACGGGGCACGGCGGCGATGTCGTTAAATTCGCCGGCGATGCCGTGCTCGCGCTGTGGCCGGTTGAGGAAAGCGATAGCGCTACGAAGAACGAGCAACTCGCCGTGCAGACGCTGCGCGTCGCGCAGTGCTGCCTGAGCGTGCAGGAACGCCTTCATTCATATCCGGCCGCGGAAGATGTGCGACTCTCGCTGAAGCTGGCGATCGGTGCGGGAGATCTGGCGACGGTGACGCTCGGCGGAGTGTTCAATCGGTGGGAGTTTATGATCGCCGGTGTGCCGCTGGCGCAGGTCGGGGCCTCGAATGACCGCGCGCAAGCGGGGCAGATCCTCCTCTCGCCGGAGGCCTGGAAGCACGTGCAAGACAAATGCACGGGCCAGGAGGTGACGGATGGCCACGTCCGCCTGGAAGCGGTGCGGGAGCCGGTGCCGGTACAGCCGGCGGACCCACCGGACCCCGCCCCGGAAGCGGCGGCGGCGCTGCGGGCCTTTATCCCCGGCGCGATTCGCTCGCGCCTCGACGCCGGGCAGACCGACTGGCTGGCCGAACTGCGCCACGTCACCGTGCTCTTCATCAACCTCCCCGACTTTAAATACGGCACCCCGATCGCACAGGCGCAGGAAGCGATGGCGACGCTCCAGACCAATCTTTATCGCTACGAGGGCAGCATCAATAAAATCAGCGTGGACGATAAGGGCACTTCGTTGATCGCCGCGCTCGGATTGCCGCCGCTCGCTCATGAAGATGATGCGACGCGCGGCGTGCGCGCCGCGCTGGCGATACAAGAAGAACTTCGCCGTCTCAGCTTTCGCAGCGCGATCGGCGTGACGACGGGGATGGTCTTCTGTGGTTCAGTCGGCAGCGACAGGCGGCGCGAGTACACTTTAATGGGCGATGTCGTCAACCTGTCCGCACGGCTGATGCAGGCGGCCAAGGAGGGCATCCTCTGCGATGAGCCGACGGTTCAGGCCGCCCGCGGCGCGCGACTCGTATTCGACACCCTGCCGCCCCTCAAAGTGAAAGGCAAGAAAGAGTTTGTCGCGGTTTATCAGCCTGCTCTGAGCGATCCGACGAAGCGCGCTGACGCGCTGCCCGCGAGAGCTCGGACGAACATGGTCGGGCGCGCGCGAGAATTCGCCGCTCTGACCGAGCAGCTCCAGGCGTTGCTCGGCGATGCCGATAATGCCAGCGGTGGCTGCGTGGTGATCGAAGGCGAAGCCGGCATCGGTAAATCGCGGCTTGTCGAAGATCTGCTCGTGCAAGCCCACGAACTGGGTGTCAACATCTTGAGCGGCGCCGGCGATTCGATCGAGAGATCGACTCCCTATCACGCCTGGCGGCAGATCTTCGAGCATCTCTTTGAACTCGATGAATTGACGGACCCGGCGTCAAAACGAACGCGTGTCCTGAATCGTTTGCCGCCTGACCCGAAGGTGTTGGAACTGGCCCCGCTGCTCGGCGTCGTGCTGCCGCTGGAATGGACGGATAATGAGTTTACCGGGCAGATGACCGGCGATGTGCGCGCCGATAACGCTCATGCGCTCTTGATTCGTCTGCTACAGGAGAAAGCGAACAAGGGCCCGCTGCTGATCGTCATTGAAGACGCGCACTGGTTAGATTCAGGATCGCTGGCGTTATTGCTGCTCGTCAGCCAGCGCGTGCAGCCGCTGCTGCTGGTGGTGGCCACGCGGCCGATGAGTGTGCCGCTGCCGACCGATTATGAAGAGTTGCTGGGCGGCGCCAGCACGCAGCATCTGGTGCTTGACGCCCTGACGCCCGAAGAGACGCTCGCGCTCGTCCGTCACCGTCTCGGGGTGGAGAGTTTACCGGAGCCCGTGGCGGCGATGATTCTCGAAAAGGGTGAAGGCAATCCCTTCTTCAGTGAGGAACTGGCACTCGCGCTGCGTGACGGCGGATTGATCACGATCGCCGATGGACGCTGCCAGATCGCGCCCGGTGTGGGCGACGTGCTCTCCTGGAAATTCCCTGACACGATTCAGGGAGTAATTACCAGCCGCATTGACCGGTTGACGCCGCCGCAACAGCTCGCGCTCAAAACGGCCAGCGTCATCGGGCGCGCGTTTGCGCTCACTATTCTGCAGGACATTTATCCGATTGAGGCGGACAAGCCGCATCTCGCTGACAATCTCACGGCACTGGCACGCCTGGACCTGACCACGCTCGACGCGCCGGAGTCGGAGCAGACTTATCTCTTCAAACAAGTCATCACGCAGGAAGTGGCCTACGAGCTGATGCTGTTTGCGCAGCGGCGGCAACTGCATCAGGCGGTGGCCGAGTGGTATGAGCGCAGCGATGAGGGCAACATCTCTTCCAACTACTCGATCCTCGCGCATCACTGGAGCAAGGCCAATGTTTCCGAGAAGGCGATTGGTTACCTCGCCAAAGCCGGGGAACAGGCGCTTCAGAGCAGCGCTTATCGAGAAGCCCACAATTTTTTGAGCGAAGCCATCGCGATCGCCGCACAGTCCGAGCCCCAGCAAGACCCTCTGCGCCTGGCAAGCCTCGAATGGCAGTTGGGGGAGGCGTGTTACGGGCTCGGTGAAGTGACGCAGAGCCGCGCTCATCTGGAACGGGCGGTGTTGTTGTGGGGCTGGAGGGTGCCGGGCAGTCCGTCCAAAATGATCGCCGGCGTCGCCGGACAGGCGGTGCAGCAGGTGCTGCACCGCATCTGGCCGTCCTATTTTTTAGAGCGTACCGAGGAGCGGCGCACGATTCTCCTCGAAGCGGCTCTCGCTTACGAGCGTCTGGCGCAGATCTATTATATGTCGAGCGATAGCCTCTCGCTCGTTTACTCGACTTTTGTCTCGCTCAATCTCGGCGAGGCGGCGGGCCCCTCCCCGGCGCTGGCGCGCATGTATGCCACGATCAGCATCACGGCGAGCATGGTGCCGTTTCACTTCGCCGGCTTGCGCTACGGGCGACGGGCAAAGGAGATGGCGCAGCGCGTGCAGAATCTCCCCGCGCTGGCCTGGGTGTACGAATTGAGATTGATTTACGGGCTCGGCATCGGCCGCTGGAAAGAGATCAACGAAGCGGCGGTCGAGGCGGTCGCCATCGCCGAGCAAATCGGAGATGGGCGGCGCTATGAAGAGACCCTCGGCCTGTGGGCATGGGCGATCGATTTTCAAGGCGATCTCACGCGCAGCGCCGAGTCGTTCGCCAAAATCCGGGCCTCGGCCCACCGTCGAAACTCCGATCAGGCGCGCGGCTGGGGCCTCGTCGGTCAGGCGAAAGACGATCTGCGCCACGGACACTTCGAGGACGCTATCAGTACGCTCGAAACCGCGCTTCAAACGCTGGAAGGACTGGGGGATCGCAACTACGAGATGCTGGCTCACGGTCTCCTCGCCGAAGCCCACTTGCGACGGGGCGAAACAGATCTGGCCCGCGAAGCGGCCACCTCAGGGCTCGCACTGATTCCGCGCTGGCAGCCCTGCGGCGTCTATACCTTCTATGGTTACACGGGAATTATTGAAACCTATCTGACGTTGCTGGAAAACGCGACCGCCGATCGCGAGAGTTTAGCCAGAGCCGCCCACCAGGCCTCCCGCGCCCTGCGCCAATTCGCGCGCGTCTTTCCGATCGGCCAGGCGCGCACTTTACTCTATCGCGGCTGGTACGATTGGTTGATGGGCAAACCGGCAAAAGCGCACAAGACCTGGGAGAAAAGCCTGGCGACCGCCGAGCGGCTGGTGATGCCCTACGAGCAGGCATTAATACACTATGAGATCGGGCGGCATAGCACGACGCCGGAAGCGCGGCAGTACCACTTCAGCCGTGCCGCGGAGATATTCGGGCGCATCGGCGCTGGTTATGATCTCGGGCGTGCGCAGGCAGCGTTTGACGTGCCTTTACAGGC
>JANOGZ010000096.1:0-2922 GCA_031406255.1 Pyrinomonadaceae bacterium
CGGGTCGCAGCGCGGATCCCAGCAGTCGTCCAGTAATTGTTGGTTACATCTGCAACCGATTTTTTGCCATCACCTTTCCCGTGGACAAAAACCAGTGTGACGGCCTCTGCCGAGATTGCGGTCCAACCAAACAACAACACAAACAGCACTACACTGATCAAGTGCTTACCAACGTCAAGGTTATTTAATCGTCTCAACATTGTTCCTCCTTCAACGGGCCTGGTATAGGGAGTGACACCTGTGCTCTTTTAGACAGGTATGACCGTTCGGACTTACGGTGAAGCGTTTTACAGGGCTTGGGGTTTGACTCTGTAAAAGCGCCCCGCGGAGTAGCGATTAGGGCTTTGGTTCTTGTTCTGACGTTGGGGGACAGGCGATTCTTCTGAAGAATTGATACTGCCCTTAAAGAGACTCCTCTCCGATGAGATGGAGCACTTAAGGCACAGCGAAATCGCCTGATCAAATTACACTTCGACGAGGCTTAGACGATATTCACATTTTTTTTTGCGTAGCAGGACAGAAAAATTCTTCTGTCCCCCACATGACTAAGCTCAATTCTGATATTTCAGTCAAACAGGCTACGGCGACAGATCATAAGATCAAGGCGCGAGGGTGGAAGTGTCGCCAGCAAAACGGTAGACGCGTAAAGCGCAGGCACGATATTCCACCCGATGTCAAAATGTCAAAGGTATTTTAAAGACTCTCACCTACTCTGGATTCGACAGCGAGAAATGAGCGCAAAGCGAGGCGGAGGCCCTTGATCGAGTTGACAGATCAAGAGCCTCCGCAAGACAGCGTTTATTCTTATGTGTCCGAACCGACAGTCAGATGCCAACTACCAGCCGTATTGACCGATGATGTCTCCGATATATCCCGGGTCATCATTGTGGCTTAGGTGGTCGTGATTAGCGGTTGTAGTAACCCAATCGTAACCGGGCCCGCCCGTAAGATGTGCGCTCCAGGTGGCGACAAGTCCATCGGTCTCCGTCCGGAAGGAGACCAAACCGTCAATTGCGTTGAGGCCGACATCGTTAAGATGCCAGAAGTGGTTGAGTGTATCAGTGCCTGCCACAGTGTAGATCGCTTTGGTGCGCAAGTTATCACGCAGCCAGTTCTGGTTGGCATGGGCCATGTTGGAGGTGGTCAGCACCTTCGTGGAGTTATTGTTTTGGTTTAATAAACTCACGATCCAGGACGTGAAAAGACTGCTCGAGAGCGTCGAGCCGACATCCGCGGCTTCGCTGCCGCCGTTGGGCGCGCCAAGCGAGATCACGTAATTGGTGGCGTTCGCTATGCGCGCGTAGTTCGCGCCGCCATAGTTGTAATAGGGTGATGTCGGAGCGCTATTGCACATGATCCAGCGTGTCAGGACGCCGCCGTATGAGTGTGTCACGAACACCAGACGCTCGCTCGGGTTACTGTTCAAAAAGGTGTTGACCTGATTAGCAACATCAGCCGCTACATCCCAGTAGTACTGGGTGCCGTCGTAAGTGACGACCAGATACTTTGCCTGATAATTACGAGTCGCCGCACGAATCATATCTGTCGTCCAGTATTCATTCGTCACCTGGTCAACTGGATTTTTCCCCGAACCTTTGCCATGAACAAAGACGAGGGTCGTGGCATTGACCGCGCTCGCACCCCAGCTAAACAACAGTACAAACAGCATCACACCGACCAGATGCTTACCGATACAAAGAATATTCACTTGTCGCAAGATTAGTTCCTCCTTCATGGGACCTGATTAGGGGTACATCTGTGCGCTTTTAGACAGATACGACCCTTCAGACTTTTGGTGAAGCGCTTCGCCGAAGCCTTGAAAAAAGCTCAGGAAATCGCCCCCGCGAGGTGGCAAGTCAAGCTTGAGAAATTTTTCGGACTGAAGGTAAAAGCGGCCTTATGGAAAATACACTGATCTCTTAAGAGACTTCTCCCGTGGGAGGTCTTAAAGGGGGATGCAGAACCGCTGTAGTTTAGTTTCCGACGAGGCGTAGACGATGTGCCTGAAAATATTTGCCTAAGGGGACGAAAATTTTTCGTCCCCCGCAGGGGACGGTCATTAAAGCGGCAGATACTAACCCGGACTGGTACAGGCCGTCCACCATTTTGTTCGGCCGGTCTTCCCGTCGGGCGCTTCTGTTCAGCGCCTCAGGCGCGGAACCCGCTGCCTTTTCGACGGAGCAGCGCCCATCCTGCGGGAAGCGCCGCGGCGGCGAGCGCGATCTTGACGATATCGCCCACCACGAACGGAGCGACGCCGGCATAGAAAGCCTGCGCGGGAGCGAGAAAGCGCAGGAGCCCGAGCCAGCCGGCGGCGAGGATCAATGCGGAGCCGATGGTCATCGCCGCGGCGGCCGTCAGAAAGCGCCGGTCCCAGCCGCGCTCGGCGAGCCATCCGGTGACAAACGCGGCCACCGGATAAGACAGCAGATACCCGGTTGATGCGGTAAACAGCAGGTGACCTGCGCCGCCACGCCCGCCTGAGAAGAAGGGAAGCCCGCACGCGCCCTCAAACAGATAAGCGAGCATGGCGAGCGCGCCGAGGCGTGATCCGAGGAGCGCTCCGGTCAGCAATACCGCGAAGGTCTGCCCCGTGACGGGCACGGGCGTGAAAGGCAGCGGGATAGTGACCTGCGCGCTGAGCGCCGTCAGCAGACTGAATGCGACGACGAGCGCCGCCGACTTCAACCAGTCCATCGGCGCGACGAACGCGCCCACCAGCGTCGCGGCCTTTGCGTAAGAAGTGCTCATAGATACCTCCATGCAGTGGTCAGTGGTCAGGAGCAGTGGTCAGTGGTCGGTGGTCAGTGGTCAGCTCACGGCATACGCCGTCGGGCAGGTTACAGCTGGAAATCCGAGCTTTTGGTTCGTTACCTTTTAGCTCGATAGCTGAGAGCTATCAGCTGACCACTGGCCACTGAC
>JANOGZ010000133.1:0-2759 GCA_031406255.1 Pyrinomonadaceae bacterium
CGGGGAGGAAGTGGGCGCGGGTGTCGGCGGAAGGACAATACAGCAGGGTTATAGCGTGGCAGATGGGGTGGGGCAAAAGTTTATTTCTAAGGAGCGCGACGACGAGACAGGGTTGGATTACTTCGGGGCACGGTATTACTCCTCGACGCATGGACGATTCACGAGCGTTGATCCAATCTTCATAAAGAAGCAAAGACTCCTTGACCCGCAGAGGCTGAACCTATACACCTACGTTCGTAACAACCCGCTGAAATATATCGACCCGACAGGAGAAGACTTAACGATTGCGGTGACTGCTGTTGTGACTGGTCGAAGCACAGTCAACTGTCAGCGGAATGGTCAAGGCCCACGTGTGCGAGAGGATGTAAACACCTACCGGATGACCGTCACCAACGAGAGTGGCGCTACGCGCGAATTCAACGTGACGCGAGATACTAACTACAATGGGTCACCCGCTGAGACGCGGGGTAATTATGGGACAAACTCCGAAGCCCCGCCGGGTCAGTACCGAGGGCATATCCGCAATGAAGAAGGTCATCGGCTAGGCTGGAGAATCGAGATTTATGATCCTGATGTAGCGCAATCACGTTCGGGGGCTCAAGACACTATCAACGCTCCTGATGGCACAGCGCGCGGGAACATACAGATTCATAAAGGGCCTGGCTGTTCACAAGGCTGTATAGTGCTGACGGAAGGCGTGGCAAATTTTCAACGAGCGGTGACTGACATGCGTGCGGAGGATGATAGAAATGGTTACGGCACCGACATTTACGTCAACATCGAAGACAGAAACAATCTTACCACGGGAGATCTGCCGAATGGAGATAGAATCAATGTTCCACGAGTAGATAACGGTACGGTAATCGTTACCGCAGCACCACCGCCCCCACCCGAATCTAGGCGAAGGCCAGAGGAGTAGTCATGCGAAAACCAATAACAACTCTCGCTTTCGCCTTAACCATAGCGACTACTACTGCACAAGCTTCATGTCTAAGAATGGCTGACGAGAATGCGTCTCGTCACACCTCTGGGGAAGGGTCGGCATGTCAAGCTTGGGAGCAAAAGATGGCTAAATTATCTCAAGAACAGAAGGAAGCTCTACTACGCGAAGGCTCTATTCGGGTGCCGGGCGAGGGGTGGATAATAAACGAATCTTTGGTTGGTGACTGTCGTCTGAGACTTGATATGCCCGCTTACTTTAGCAGGGTGATCGGTGGTCAAAGTGAGAACAACAACAGGGACAGAGAGTTCGCCGCCCGGCACTCAAAAGAGATCGTGGAGGTCCTGCGCCGGCTATGGCCGAGCCTAAGTGACTCTAAGGCATTAATCGGAGATGGAGCCTTTCACAGCGAAAAGTACAGCTTGCTTGCTGACCCTGCCCTTGCAGAGGCAGACATTTCTCCATTCGTAGGCGATCTACTAGAGAAAGAAGCGATACACATTGATCTTGTGTTCATCATATTCTCCCGCCCGATGCTGGAGGTGAAGGCAGCGCTTTCTCGCCAGCTAAAAAGATCAGAAGAAAAAGGCGACATACCACAGCAAATCTATGGCTTGGCGTTGCTGCACAGGATAGGCGAACCGACAGCGCTACCAAAGCTAAGAAGGCTTTCCGAAAACAAAGATCTATCCACCTTCGAGAGAAAATTAATCCCTGCTTTATTGGCTAAGATAGAGCGAGGTGAAACGCTTGAGTTCTCAGATTTAGAAGACCTGGAATATGTTAATGATCGGCAGTAATCTGTGCGCCATCACACCCCGGTTAGCCGTTATCTACTGCGTCATCATCATCGCGTAGACGACCTTGCCGACCTTCTCCTACAGACGGCGCGTTTAGCCCGGGACACCACTTACAGTTACGATGGAGATGGCAGAAGAGTTAATTCGGCGATTTATCAGGCGACCGGCGCTACCTCTTGCGAATGCTGACTCTCAACCAACCGTTTCTGATAGAGCATTGAAACTTCCCCAGGTCCGCTAATTGACGAGAGACGTTTGTTACCACACCCGCTCCCTTGATCATGAAGTCTCCGTCAGCGGCCGTGAAGTCCCACTGGTGCAGACCACCGTAGCCCTGGTTCTCGCCTTCGTTTTCGGCGTGGTCGAGGACGGCAAAACAATCACTCTTTGTGACCAGGAGAATCTGTCTGACTGCTTCGAAAGGATCAACGGCATGATCCAGGCAATTTCTAGCAGTGACCAAATCAAAACTGTTTTCGGCAAACCGCCGGGTGAGATTCTCTGCCTCGGCAAACGTTGTTCTCACGGCGGGCCTGATGTGGTAACGGGCGAGCATCTCATCATACTTTTCCGCGAGCGCATCCACCGCGATGATCATCAGCCGCTTCGATGGGTGTTTCTTCCCGAGCACTGTCAGAGGTCCCGCGCCGACATCCAGAATTCTTATCTCGTCCTGTGGAATATGATCGATGAACTCGCGGTAGTCTTCCGCGAGCGGCGCATCCGGGTCGAGACGGTGCCGGTAATCGTCGGGCCATGCCAGGCCCTTTTTCTTAAACCATTTGTCCCAGAACCGTAATTCATCCTCTAATTCGATGAAGGCGCGGCGGCATAACAAGTCATTGGAGCGGACGCGCAATTAGCATCATTCTCATGCAAGACTTGTTGCTGGCAGCGCCTCGTGCGCGCCGCTCAATTCCGGCGTTAGATGCTCGCCAGCGTGGAAGCCTTCGACAGAAAATGAATGTTAATGTCAAACTCATACCTTGAACGATGAGCGGGGTTTTGCTATTAAATTA